>CAZDRD010000007.1:11313-14921 GCA_964507945.1 uncultured Candidatus Saccharibacteria bacterium | reverse complement strand
CATTGGCGTCATCGATACGATCGCGGTGACCGACCCTTCGGACACGCTGCAAAAATTAAAAGACATGCTATACTAAACGCATATGATCAAAGAATTTTTCCTTAAAAGGATGATGCAGTCGCAGCTCAAGAACATGCCGAAAGATCAGCAAGAGAAAGTGATGCATCTTATCGAAAAAAATCCGGATCTTTTTATGAAGATCGCGAAAGAAACGCAGGAAAAAGTAAAGAGCGGTAAAGACCAGATGGCCGCCATGATGGAAGTTTCGAAAAAGCATCAGGCTGAACTCAAAAAAGCGCTAGAAGACCTCTAGCGCTTTTTTGTTTTCCCTATGACGATTATTGAAGGGTGTTTTTCTTTCTTCCAAAGGCAAGCCAACCGATCAAGGAGAGGAGTATCACGATGATGAACCCTATCTGCCAAGACTTGAGGCCGCCGAGCGCAAGCGCGGTTGCAGCGTTTTGATTCTCCGTATCAGATACACCCGAAGCCACCTCGCTTGTAGTTGCCGTTGAGGTCGCGTCAGTTGCTTGTGCCGATGAATCATCGGTAGTAGAAGAAGACAGCGAACCTTGTTGACCTTGCGACGCGGTTACGGCTTGCTCGTCCGCGGTGACCGATGCATCGTCCTGTCCGTGTGCAAGAATCGGATTGTCGCCGCCTACTTCTTCGGAGATAGCGAGCTCTTTGGGTGCGTCTTCAGACATCGGAGCGATAAAGTATCCTTCCTCGGTCGTCACCGCAGGCGATGCGTGCGAGACGATGCGGTATCGGTATTTCTTTCCGGGAACAAGGCCCGACAGGGTGATGGCATGGATCCTTACCTTGCCATATGGGTCGAGGTGTCCTTGTACCGAAGGATCGGTCGGGAAGCTCGCGGGATAACCGAAGTTCGGCTTCGTAAGATCGAGCGTATAAGGAGCGCCCGTATCAATGCCGTAGATGACATGACCGTATGCGGGACGGCTCGTTATCCAGGTGATGAGAACCTTTCCGGATGAACGCACCACCGTGGTTGATTGATTGCTGATCTTGAGTTGTGGTGGGGTGTAGCCACCGCCGCTACCGCCGGTCGAGCCTCCATTGCCATTTGAAGTGCCGTTACCGTTATCTGTCGAGGGGGGAGTAGTGGTTGCGGGGTTACAGTCAGCGCCTTTGACATCGAGCTTGTAGAGCAAGCCTGCGGGATTGTCTTCGGGGTTAGTGTCGCCCGTCGCAAGGTTGTGAACGGTAATACTCAACGTGTTGTCGCCCGTGCGGAGGAGGGAAGTGATATCGTAGGTGTCCTCGTTGCCGGCGGTAAAATTGTTGAATGCGCTGTCCGCACCGAACTGCGTTCCATTGAGCGATGCTTCATAGTTGTCATCTGCCCCAATGATGATAGATGCGGATGTCGGTGCACCGGAGACATTGATGGTTTTGGTAAAGGTAACCGTCTCGCCTTCTGCTGGGTCTGCTACGTGAAATGCATTCCATATCCACGTGGCACCTGGGATGTTGACCGTCCACGTACTCGGCACAAAGGTCGCGACTGCATTGCCACCGGTGTTTACCGTATTGGTGGCATCACTGACGAATGATTGGCAGACCTGGCCGGAAGAAGTGTCGGGAACACATTGACCATCCGCTGTTTTATGATAGCCGTTTGGAACGGAGGTCTGAGTACCGCCCAGGTTGGGGCATACATCGGCTTGACCGCCACTCTCGGAGCCTGCGATATACTGACGCTCAAGCCAGTCATCGTACGATCCGGTACATGCTTCATAGGACTGACATGCGTGCGGATCAAAAGGGGTATACGTGAAGAAGGCACCTATTTTTGCAGCAAGGTCGGTATTAAAGACATTGATCGCGTGAAAGACCGAGTCGTATCCTTGGTAGGCATATATGGTGTGTGGTGTTGTGTAGAGCTGGTGCGCGCTTTTGGAGAAATAACCCGTCGCTATGTGATCGCTATGATCAAGGTCGCCGAAGGAGATGACGAAGTTCTGCGTATTGATCCTCGACGGTTGATACTGCGCATACAATGCCGCGAACGTGTTGATGAGATCCTGCTTCGAATAGCTCGATGAATTGTCGATAGCGGTAAGTGACGTGATCGAACCTTCCCACAATTTTTTCAAACTCACCGGATTGCTGAGGCCGTTGCCGTCAACACCGCCATCCGGCAAGCGCAAAAATGCCATGGAGATATTGGGGTGGCTTGCAAGCGTAAATACCGGAATAGGATGACCGGAGATGCCCGCATCGGAGACTGTCCATTCATTGGCGACGCCGGACATATTTGCATATGCGGCTTTCACGCCGTCTTCGCGGCCAAGCCAATACTGCTCTCCGGAACCCGCATCACCTGCCGTTACGAAAATGGTCATGGTGCAGCGGTCGTTCTGAATATCGTGGAAAAGGTCTGGGCTCTGGAAAAGCAACGAGTCGTCCTGATGGGCGACGATATTCATGACGGTATTTTCCGGCGAACAGGAACCGGCGGCAAAAGCTTTTTCGACCGTGAAGGAAGTAGCGAATGTCGCGGCAATGACGAGTACCAACGAAAGGAATATGCTGGACAAAATGTTTCTGGTTTCCATGGCGAATGTATTTATGATTAGCACGAAGCTACGCAAAGCAAACGATCTCATTTGCTTTGGCTGTTGATAAAAGTTAATAAATAACAGCGAGAATCCCCGAAGATTACTCATCAGGAACAAAATGACAGAGAAAAGAGCGAATTGATTACTATCTTCAGCGGGCACAGGCTCATCGCCTGCCGCACGCACCTACAATACCGAATGCTCAGTATTCTTATGATGCTATCATTGATGGCAAACGACGTCAATACGGGTTTTGAGTGCCAATCCCCTTCATTGCTATACCTTCCGCTCCCTGCCAAGCGACTACGCTTCAGGTATGCAATGAAGGGGATGGGTTTTGTACGACTATCGGACGGTGCTCAGAAGAGAACGAAGCGTGTCATATGACGGTTTTTTACTTCCGTCAAATCGACGCAGACCGAAGAAATTTTCATTCGTGTTCGTTTGCGTTCCCAGATCGATGTAAGAGTACCAAAAGAGCGGTCCTGCCCACGTTTGTGCCGCACGGGCTTTGATCGCCTCTGAAAGAATGTAGGATTGTAGGTCTTCCGATACGTGATCCGCGGAAGCGATTGTGCCGTAATTGCTCATAGTGGCAATTGTTTTGGGGCCTCCGGTCGGTGCGCCATATTCGGTGCTCCAGATCTGTTTTGCGCTGTCGCCATTTGCCGCCATGATGCTACGGATACTGACACTCGTGAGCGCCATGTGCATCCATGCATTCCAATCTTCTTTGAAGGTGGCCGGTACCGGATACGTGTAGGGGTGATGGCCGATCGCATCAAACGATGATTTCGCTCCGTTTTGATACAGGCCGCTGATGAACTCGAGTGGCGCGACGTCGGTGCCGTCGGTCGCGGCAGGGCCGGTACCGCCGGTGATGATGAATGCCTGCGCGTCCTGGCTACGGATCGCAGGGCTCGTCGCTTTCAAGAGGTCGCTGTAACCTTTGACGTTGCCTTTGGTACCCCACCAGGTACCCATGTTGGGTTCGTTCCATATTTCGTAATAGTGGACTCC
>CAZDRD010000007.1:0-11213 GCA_964507945.1 uncultured Candidatus Saccharibacteria bacterium | reverse complement strand
GAAACGCCAAAGGTATAATTGAGGGTCGTGGAGGTGGTCAAAGTTGCAGGTGTCGAAGGGGTGGGTGTCGTGGAAGTCGCAGGTGCGGGCTTTGTCGGCGTCACAGGCGTCGTCGGCTTTGTAGAGGTCGCCGGTGATGCAGGCGTGGTGGTCGGGTTATTTTGTCCGGGTGATCGGTATGACCACCAGGAGAATTTCTTTTTTCCGATACCTGCGGTCATGTCAGTGGATTGGTTGGTGTCATCGGAGATGTTATAGTGCGTTATGAAAAAATACGCACCGAAGCACAACACCACCGCACCCAAAAGGTAGGCAATGAAGCGTACTTTTTTTTGGGATATTTTTTTGTTTCGGGGATCGGGTATTTGTTTTGACATAGATTGATGTATCGATAGGTTAGTTGACAAGAATACGCTCCATGTAATTATGGTATACCATGAAAGAGAAATTGAAAACGCTCAGCCGAGACAGCCTTTTGCATAATTCATTTTTTCTCATACTCGCAACGGGTGTCGTCGCGGGACTCGGCTTCGTTTTTTGGCTCATTGCGGCCAGAATTTTCTCCTCCCAGGATATCGGCCTTGCGACGACGCTCATCTCGGTCATGAGCATGATCGGACTCTTGAGTCTCTTGGGTTTTGATGTTGCATTCATACGTTTCTTGCCGACGTCAAAACAACGGGATAAAAAGATTAGCACGGGAATTTTTGTCGTGGGCGGCGTCGCGACCCTGCTTGCCATGGCATTTTTGGTACTCATCCCATCATTTACCCCGTCGCTGAGTTTCGTGCGCCAAGGCATCCTTGCACCGATTTTGTTCACGGGTTTCTGCGTATTCACGGCATTGAGCTTGCTTGCCGATGCGGTCTTTGTCGCGATGCGGAAGTCACACTACACCTTTTTTGTCGGCATTATCAATTGGGGGGTACGACTCATGCTGCCGCTTATGCTCGTTCATGCAGGCGCATTGGGTCTTTTCATCGCGTTCGGATTTTCACAATGCATCGCTTTTCTGGTGAGCATCGCATTGCTTATGCGGAAATTCGATTACCATCCTATCGCGGCGATCAACACCGACGTACTCAAGCACATGGGCAGCTATTCGGTTATCAATTATCTTGGCGGCATCATGAACCTTCTTCCCGTAACGCTTCTGCCCATCATCATTTTAAATCACCTCGGACCCGAGCAAGCCGCCTTTTATTATATCGCGATGCTGTTTGGCAACCTCTTGTATGCCATCCCATGGTCAACGACACGCGCGCTCTTTGCCGAAGGAGCACACGACGAGAAAACGCTCGTGGCCAATTCGATCCGTTCTACAAAAATGATCGCGCTTTTCTTGATCCCCGCTATTGTGGTGTATGTATGCGCGGGCGATCTCATCCTTCATTTGTTCGGAAAGCAATATTCTGCGGAAGGCTTCACATTTTTGCGCATCCTTGCTCTTTCCGGTATTGCGGTCAGCGTCTATGCCGTACTGGGTTCATTCTTCCGCGTAACGAAAGATTCGCGCTGGCTCATGCTCATCAACGGTTCCTATGCAGCGACGATCATCGGTCTGAGCTATCTGCTTTTGCCCTATGAGCTCGTCGGCATCGGCATCGCATGGCTGTGTGGCAATATCGTGGCCTCGATCGTAAGCTTGATCGTATTGCGTGTGGCGGCGGATAAGGCAAAAGGTGACAATCACTTACCCGAAGAGGTGTTGATACACGTCTGATATATCTTCAGTAAACCATCTACATGTTTTTGTGCATCGAATTCCTCGGCACGTTCACGTGCCTGTCGCATCATAGTAAAGAGCAAGGCCTCATCTGAGAACAGCCGTATCACCGCGTCGCTTATCGCGTCTGCATTTTTTGGAGCGACCAGAAAACCCGTTTTTCCGTCGAGCAGCCAATCGGGAATACCGCCGATATTGGTGGCGATGACGGGTCTACCCACACTCATGGCCTCGATACCGATGAGGCCAAACGCTTCGACACCGACCGATGGCATCACCACCACGGCCGCTTGCGCATATACTTCCTGTAACGTATCGCGATCGACGTAACCGCGAAACGTCACCGCTTGTCCGACTCCCAGTTCAAGCGTCAGACGCTCAAGCGCGAGGCGCTCGGTACCGCCACCCACGATCAAAAGTTCGGTGTCGGGAAATCGCTTGAGGATCGCGGGCAGGGAACGTATCAGATAGTCCACCCCCTTGTATTTTTCGAGTCGTCCCGCATACACGATCGTATGCGTCAGATCATTTCGCTCCATGGTATGGAAGGGAAACAGTTGAGCGCCATTGGGCAGCACGACACTCGCGCGGCCTTCTGAGCGCAGCAGACGCTGTATGTAACCACTCGGCGAGATGATCGTGTCGACATATCGAAAACCGAGCGCATACAAAGGTTCCATGACCAAGCGATGGTACCACAGCCGAACCACTCCCATGAAGCGCAAGTCGCTGAGGTCATGTTCGCCATGACGAAAATACGATTCAGGGAAGCACCACACCAAAAGGTTTTTAACGAATCCTTCCGGCCCATGCACGGTCAAAAGCGTCGGATAGTTTTTGAGCGCAAACAGTATCGCGGGCGACGCATGACCGATCGTGTGCACATGCACGACGTCGGGCTCGAATTCTTTCAATACCTTTTTGATTTTTCGATACGCCTGCGGATTGATGGTATGAAAAAGAGGACGAAAGATGCCACGATGGGTAGCGTACTCATCATCGCTGAAATGCGGCATGTCGGGACGGTCGTCGCTTGAAAGTATCCGCACGGTATGCCCTGAAGCCTCAAGAAGCGGGCGGATCATGACCAAGAGGTTCTCGGCTCCTCCCTCCTTCCATCCTGACGATGTGATCCAAAGTATCTTCATGGGTTCGAAATTTATCGGTATATCTTCACGTTTTCACTGCTGTAGAGCAAGTCTTTTTGTTCGTCGAGAAATGCGGTCGGGTATACGTACTTTACGATATTGCTGTTCCAGAGCACCATCGATTGCGATTTGTGAACGTTCGCATAGGTAAGCAGCACGTAACTATCACGTCGTATGAGTCCCGGATACATACCGTGAATGATCTCGGCGCCCGTGATGCCATACAATGCGTTGACGGCAGTGTGGTCGGTCTGGATTTTTATATCAGGACTTTTGGGGATATTCTTATCGAACCATTCGATCGCTTGAAGCTCGCTGTCGTGCGTGTAGTATGTGTCATAATAGGTGCCAGCATTACTCAAATGTAATTGTCCGGGATGTCTCACAAAGAGTTGCGTAAACACGCCCGTCATCGCATAGAAAAAGACGATCGCAAATCCGGTCACGACCAAGAAACGCTTATGCTCCGAAAACCTTACGCACAGCGACAATCCTCCGATGACGACCAACACGCCCAAAAACATGAGCGACTGCTCGAATGCGCGCAGCACGCCGTATTCGGCGGAAAGCACCGGCAATAGGACTTGGCTTGCGACCATGAGCACGTTGCCGACCGCAAGCAGAAAGAATTCCGTATCCAAGGTTTTCTCAAAGAAACGTCGTCGCAGCACCACCGACAAGAATCCGATGATAATGAGCACTTGCAGCACCTTGGCAAGCATTTGGCGGATAAGGTCATTGGTTTTCGATACCTCGATGCCAAACGAAGCGATGAGTTGTCCCAGACCGGTGAGTGGTTGATCATCGAGCGTCGTATGAAGGTCGTACTTTTCATACGTAGCAACATCGTAATACGTATCCGATGGAGCACGTGCACGGATCGGATCGGCGGTTTTTTCTTTGTACAGCTCAAGGCTTTTTTGAGGATCCGATGTTCCCCATGAAAAGATACTGTAGAGGACGTCGGACGAACGCGTGTCTTCTTTCGAGTTCTGACGAATGGTCTCGATCGTCTTTTCCACTACCCGATAGATACTACTCGACGATGTATCGGTAAGAACGCTACTCCACAGGAAACTTCCGGCAATGAGTACGCCGACCATCCACAGCGCGACATACGGTTTCTTGGTCGCATCAGGGAGGGTGACCGCGGACTTGCCGCCGTATTTTATGAACCATGGCCACTGCATGAATTTTCGCAGAACCGGACGCGCGAGTATCAGGAACGAAAGGAGTGCGATAACGGTATACGTGGTCGAGTAGTGAGAAAGAATCATTCCGACGCCGAGCGCGACGAAAAGGAGTTGCCGCAGGCGCAGCGCCACCCCTTCCTCAAACAATATATAGATCATTAACGTCCAAAAAAGAAAAGCGATCTCTTGCCGATTGAGCATGGGCATGTCGCCGAAAAATGTCGGGAAAGCGATGAAATAAAAACTCGCAAGCAGCGCGATCACGCTTGCGACGTATTTGCGTGTAAATACATAGATGATCCCCGGCACGACCGCAAAGATGATCTGAAAGAGTACTTTGTATACATAGGGGTCGGACAATTTCAACAGCGACGCAAAGATGGTGGGGAGTACCGTGATGCTCATGCATGCATTGTATGCGTCGCGATACGCTTCGATGAGCCAGACGCCATTGTTCTTCGTAAGCTCGAATACGAGAAATTCGACCTGTACGTCGTGGCCTGTGGTGTACCATCCGCGAAGCGATGTCATCAAAAGCAAAGCGAGCGAAATGCACCACAGTGCAAACGGCACCGTGATCGAATCATGCAATTTTTTATGCTGAAGAAGCCAGGTGAGCCCTCCGACATAGACGCCGGTCAGTATAAGCATGAGTACCGTGAGGCTATTGTCAGTACCGTTGTTGAGACGCAGCGCCCCCGCCACGGAAAGGATGATAAGCACGACAGGGAGGCATGCGGTGATCAGATCAGTCTTATTTGAAAAAAGAGCGTAACGCCCAAGCGCAACAGGGTAGCCGGTAGTCCGCCTCCAAAAAAGAATACCCAGCGTCAAGATCAAAAGAGATACCGTAACGATCAGAGCGACTTTTGAAAGCGGATGTACGATGCCTATAAACGGCAGAAGCGTATTGGCGATGAGTGCCGCTAGGATCAATTCCAAGATACTGATCGCGATCATCATGCTTACCCGTGCCCAGGGCTCGACATTGCTCAAACGTACGATCGACAGCGTGAGAAAGCCGGGTACGAGGAGCAAGAAAGTAAAGCCTAAAATATTAAGGAGACCAAATGGATTGTGGCCGTTGAACGAGAGTGTTGCAACGACACCCCACCAAATAGCAATAGCTGAGAGGATCGATACACGCGAGCAGGTAAACGTCCTTGGCACCTCTGGCTCGTACGTCGGCGTAGGAAGGCTCTCTTGTCGTATCAAGGAAGCGAAAAGTGTCTCGTATTGCTCGACCTGTATCTGCCAGTCCACTTTTCGTGCGGATCGAAGCGCGCCTTGAGCGAGATTTTGAGCGAGTGTGTTATCGGTCAGGATGCGTTCGATCGCAAGAGCTAATGCTTCCGGATCGCGCGGCGCGACGAGCAAACCGTTCTCTTCTTCGTTTATGATGTAGGGCGTACCGCCGATGCGCGTGCCGATCACCGGACGGCCTGACGCCATCGCTTCGATCAACACCACACTTGACTGTTCAGCTTCCGAGATCGAAGGTAGCACGACGACACGCGACCTTTCGTACGCGTCTATGAGATCTCGCCCCGCCTTCGCCCCACACATCGTGACCGCATGTTCGATACCCAACTCCTGCGCACGCTTTTCATAATGTTCCACCGCATCGCCGCTTCCCACGATCGTAAGTCGGGCGTCCGGATGACGAGACACCACGATCACCATCGCTTGCAGCAATTGTTCGATACCTTTCCAGCTTGAGTTGTGCTCGACGCGACCGACATACGTCACCACTTTTGCATCAGGAAGCGGGGTCGAGCTAAAGTAGGAGGTATCCACACCCGGACGTATGAGCATGGTCTTTTCCGCGAACTTCTTGCCCCACGGACCGTGTATAAAATTGTATGAGACGGCCACGATAGCCGATACGCGTCGAAACAGCAGGTTCAAGAATATGTTTTCATAGACATAAATGATGCTATCGAGAAGCCATTGATTTTTTATCATGCTTCCCGAGTGATACGTCACGACGACCGGCGTTTTGCCCGCAGCCCATGTCGCCATATCGGCCATGAACGGCACGGGCGAATGCACGTTGATGATATCGGGCCGCTCTTCTTTAATAATCTTTTTGATCCGGAAAAACCACAGCGGATGCATGGGGGTATTGGAGAGGGTAAAAAGAACCGGAAGGTAATGCACCCTCATGCCGTCGAGATCTGCGCAGATATATTTGTTTGCATCCGCATCAGGATTGCTGGTAACGATCGAGACATCGTAGTCACCTTGTTCGTATAAGCGTCGCGCAAGATTGTAAGCGTAATTCTCGACACCGCCGATCTTCGGATAAAAGCGGGGTACAGCGATCATGATACGTTGTGTGCGTGGTTGTTGTATTGATATAGGCCCAGACAACAGTCCTTCATATAAGTTTATCAGCGACGAAATGACCCGTTCCCATCCAAAATGTTCCGTTGCATAACGTCGCGAATATGCTGCCATTCCTGACATTTTTTCTTGATCATTCATAACTCCCGTGATTGCATCGCGGATCGATGGACCATTTCGATCATCAAGTAAACATAGTAGGTCATGATCAAAACCGTACCGTGCATAACCCGGATCATTGGTAGTGATCACTGGTAATCCAGATGACATGGCTTCTTGTACCGATAAAGGAAATCCTTCCGCTTCCGACGGCAAAACAAATACGTCTGCCGCATGATACAGTGCAGGCAGCTGTGCATGCGGTAAGGCACCGAGAAAGACAGCATGGGATGTATCAGCTACGCCAAAGGGTCGCGTGCCGCCTGCAAAAACGATCTGATACGTATCGCTATGCGCGGCAAGTAGTTTGTCGAAACCTTTCTTGGGTACAAAACGTCCTACAAACAAGGCAATGCGCCGTTCAGGATCAAGGCCAAAGTGTTCACGCGCCATACGTTTTTCTTCGCGCGAAGCCGGATGAAACAGTTCCGTATCTACGCCGTTTGCGAGACTCACGAGCTTATCTCGTATTACCCCGTGGCGTTCTAAAAATAATGCCACACGATCGTTGAGCGTGATGATGGCGCGACTTACAGCAAAAACAACTTTTCCCGTCGTTGCATAAATAAGCTTTTGAACGAGCATTACGATGCGACTCGGGTGTTCGACCATCTCAACATGTTGCGTGAGCACGACTGGCTTACGGTACCACCATGCGCACAATGCGGCCACGAATGAACTAATGTAAAACGCATCATGCACGTGGACAACATCATGCTGTTTTACTTGGCGAATCAGTTCGATGACGACACGCGGATAAAAAATCGGAAACGGCACACCCCATTTTTCAAAAAAATTGAGCGCTGGAATACGTATCAGCGAAATCATCCCACTTTCTTCATGTTCCCTTTTTGAAACACTGCTAGTGAGGACCGTCACTACATGACCATGCGCCGCAAGACGTTCTGCTTGATGCTTTGCTACCAATTCAATACCGCCAATATGGGGAGGGTAATAATGTGCTACGATGAGTATTTTCATGCACGAGCGATTATTGAGGAAGTTTTTCGAGTGTGACAAGCGCAGGAGCTTCTTGGAGTGCGGGCCGCCAAAAGAAATAGCGTACCAATGCAAAGAGGATCCGTACGCCATCCTTCCATGCGGAGAGCTTCGTTTCGCCCGCTCGCGTATCGTACGTGATCGGCACCGAATACATTTCATGTCCGAGACGCTTCATTTTGGTGATCATTTCCATCTCGATCGCAAAACCTTCCGATTCGAGGTGATGTACGAGCTCGTCTACAACCTCTTTCCTCCACGCAAAGAAACCGCTCAACACGTCGGTGACGTTTGCCTTGTAAAATTGACGCACGAGAAAAGTGAAAAACCAGTTGGCGATCCTGTTCTTGAGCAGGAATGCATCTTTCATCGTTTTGCCTCCGAGACGTGACCCGACGATGACGTCGCAAAAACCGTTGGCGAGAGGTTCGATCAGGCGCGGGATCTCCTGCGGTTTGTAAGTATTATCCCCATCGAGCATGACCACGTACGCGGCGTCCGGAGAAACGGCACGGAAGCCGGTACGCAATGCATTACCTTTTCCTTTTTTCCCTTCAAAAAGCACTCGGGCGCCGTGCGCTTCGCTTACCGAGGCGGTCGCGTCGAGCGAGTTGTTGTCAATGACGATGATCTCGAGTTCGTATCCGAGCTTCTGTAGATGCAAGGTCGGCATATCGCGCAATACGTTTCCGATGCCAGCTTCTTCATTGTGACAGGGGATGATGACTGCTATCTTTTGGGTGTTCTGCATAAGATGGGGTTATGAATGGGGAAATAAATGAAAATGAATCTGTTCTCCGAAATCGGGTAGCGTGACAACCATCGTCTCGTCACCTTTGAGATCGCTTAAATGAAACGTCTTGATGGCGGTCGTCGCCGTCTGGTTGTCAAGATGAATCGTGCCGCTTTCAAGCAGGCGGTCTGGTTTATCGGATTGTAGAAAAATACGATAGCGGTAGTCGATATCCCTCCCTTCACGATTGTGGACGGTGAAAGAAAAGTGCGTTTCCGCATTTTTCCCCACCTCCATGAGGGGAACGATATTATAAAAATACAGTTCGGTGAATTGCTCGCGACGCGGCATCAAATGAAACGCATCGAGCGTCTGTATCCCAATGCGATATACTGCGCTGCGGTGCGCATATAAAAAAATCACTGTGCTAACAGTGATGATAGTCAAAGCAATCCATACTTTTCTCATACCATCAGGCCATACCGCTCACGGAATTTATAAATGTGCATAAAAAATATACCTGAATAATCAAGCTGGATCAAGCGACAGAGTTGTGGTCAAATTTTTTATATAGGGTAAAAATTACTGCTTTCAAGCCAAATGAATTATGTATATAAATAATTCGTGAAGCATAGGAGCAGGTCATCATGAAAATTTAATAGAGTATTCTCTTAAATGAAGAGGATGGATTTTTCAGCAGCGGAGTTTTTGCCGCACGTCATGGTAATCGGTCTTATTTCACTCATTGACTTCGTTGCCCTTACCCGAGCACGTCTGACAAATAAATATTTTTTAGACAGGGATGCCGTACCCTGCGAGGATTTTACTATTCTCATCCCGATATTCGGGAATATGTCCTATCTTAAAAACGTGGACTTCCTGGCTCCGTATGGAGCGCAAGTGGTGCTGTGCACCACTACCAAGGAGAGCGCTTCTTTCAATGAAGAGATCGGGTTGATCGCGGAGAAATATAATTTTCGTATATTCTGTTCTGAGGTGGTTCGCGCATCCAGTACGCACCGCCCCAACCCGTGGGCCCTCTTTCGGGGAACGCTCCGAGGCAAGTCAGGTACACCCACTCTGGAAGAACAAGCGGAAATCAAGATAAATAGCGACATCGCACGTGATGAAATCATACGAGACAGCTTCCTTGCCGTCACGACGAAATACTGCATCTTTCTCGACGGGGACACCGTGGCAAAGAGGGACCTGCGTCGCTTGGTAGGCCAAATGCAAAAAGAAGATATGGATCTGTGTTCCGTACGCGTATTAGCTTCCCGAAAAGATACCTTGATGGAAAAACTACAGTCGGTAGAATACGAACTCGCCATGGACGCGCGCAAGATCTATCCATGGCTCACGTCGGGAGCGTGCATGGTTGCCAAGACGTCAGTGATCATGGATATCATGTCCCACCATTCGCTGTTTTTCAGCGGCGGAGACATCGAGATCGGCAAGCTCGCAAAGATGCTCGGGTACAAGGTCAGTCATATTCCTTTCGTTTTTTATACCGATGTCCCGCGTACGTTCAAAGCATGGTTCAAGCAACGCATGGCGTGGTTTGGCGGAGGATTCAGGCATGCTATCATAAACATGCACCGGTACACGTGGCGACATCCGTTATTTTACTTTTACATGACCGTGCTCGTGTATTTACTTCTCCCCCTGCGATGGTATGAGCTTATCAAACACCCGATCGTCATTTTATTGATCATTGCCATGTATTGGTTTCTGGTATTTATCTTTCATTACCGGAGATTCAAGCCTTTCTACTTCCTATTTCCGTTCTATGCATTGATTCAGGTGATGATCCTCGTTCCGTTGGGCGTTTTTACATACTTTCGCATGGCACGCAATGCGAACAATATCGGTTTAATCAAACTTAGAGACTCAAATGATGCGCCTCTTCACACAACGAACCATGCAACAATTAGTTAGTATCGCAAGTGCCGTAGCGTTTTTGGCGCTCTCCGGAGGAGTCGTGGCATATAAGTATGCAGTAGAAGAGGAGAGTCCCACGCCACTGCCCAGTGGCTACAGTCATGCGATCTGGGAATGGCGTGGGCCCTCACAAGAAACCGCTGCAGCCATTTCTCAACTACATGACGATGGTTTCAAAATCATTTTTCTTGAAATGGATCAATGGATCGATATACAGGAATTGCCGGAAACTGAAAACAAAACCGAGAAAGAAGCTCAATTTTTAAGAGACACGGAAGCGTACCTGGCGACCGCAAGCAGCAGCAATATGGAAGTGCATGCCGTTTTTGGCGGACCGCTATGGACGCGCGACTCGCATACGTACCTTTGGAAAAAAAGCTTCGACCTGATAAAGACGTATAACCTTTCGCATCCGGGAGAGGGCTTTACGGGCATACAGTACGATGTCGAACCGTACAAAGATCCGTATTTTGCACAGCACAAAGAGGCTGAGATGGAATCGTATGTAACTTCCGTTGATGCAATGGTCAATCTTATCGAAACCAGCGGCCTCAGTATCAAAATGGGTCTGGCCATCCCATACTGGTACGACGGCGAAAACGAATACGTCCCACAAATCATGTTGAATGGTGAGCGTAAATATCCGTTTCAACATCTCGCAAACCGCCTCAACAAACTCAGCGGGAGTTATCTCGCGATCATGTCATACAGAAATGAAGCCGAGGGTGACGACGGAGCGATAGCCCATGCACGTCAGGAACTTGAATTTGTCACTGCATACGTTCCACGACTTACTCTATACGTTGGGCAAGAGACCGCGGACCTTACGCCGAACAAAGTTACGTATCATGGCTTGAGTCAAAAAGGTCTCGCTGATTCCGCACTGAACATCAGTCAATATTTTGAAAAGACCAAGAGCTATGCAGGTATCGCGGTCAACGATGTCGAAAATTATCTGGCACTGAAGG
>CAZDRD010000006.1:2617-14942 GCA_964507945.1 uncultured Candidatus Saccharibacteria bacterium | reverse complement strand
AGCGGGAGTTGGCCCTATAGTTCTGAGATTCAGATTATCAGCCGATCTTTAGAGGGAGTATGCATTTTGCGAAAGTGTATAGCGCGCTTCCGGCGCTTGCATCACAACTCATCACGGTAGAGACAGACCTCGCACGAGGTCTTCATTCGTTTTCAGTGGTAGGACTTCCCGATAAGGCCATCGAGGAAGCGCGCGACCGCGTCTCAGCGGCGATCAAGCACGCAGGCTTTGCTTCTCCCAAACAAACCAACAGCAAAATCGTTGTTTCATTGGCACCCGCACATATCAAAAAAGAAGGTCCGGTTTTTGATGTTCCGATCGCACTTGCATACCTTGCCGCCGCGGGAGAAATCGCTTTCTCACCCGAAAGAAAACTATTTGTGGGCGAGCTTTCTCTCGATGGTTTTGTTCGTCCGGTGCGCGGTACGCTTGCGATCGCGCGTTTCGCACAGCAAAACGGCTTTGAAGAAATTTTCGTGCCAGCGGACAATGCCACCGAAGCGGCGCTGGTCGATGGTGTCCGGGTCTTTCCGGTACGCACCCTTCGGGAGTTGATCGACCATATCAACGAGCTGCCGCCCGCAACCGATGCGCTGGAGAAAGACGGTGGTGAGATAACTATAATGAAACTCACGCCCGCGCCTCATACCACATTTGATACATTGCCGCATCCGCAAACACTCGACATGAGCGATGTACGGGGACAGGAGAGCGCCAAACGAGGATTAGAAATCGCAGCGGCAGGCCGTCACAATATCGTACTCTACGGCCCACCCGGCACCGGAAAAACCATGTTGGCGCGTGCTTTCGCCGGCATTCTGCCACCACTTTCTTTTGATGAAATGATCGAAGCGACCATGATTCATTCGATCGCCGGACTCCTCGATACGACACTAGTAACGCATCCTCCGTTTCGCGCGCCCCACCACACCTCGTCGCATGTCTCACTGGTGGGCGGTGGCGCCAATCCAAAACCCGGCGAGATCACGCTCGCGCATCGCGGCATACTTTTCCTCGACGAATTTCCCGAATTCGAACGCCGCACCATCGATGCGCTTCGCGAACCACTCGAAGACCGCGTCGTGCGCGTCTCCCGAGCCAAAGGATCGGCGACATTTCCTGCGGATTTTATCCTTGTAGCCGCCATGAATCCAAGTAGAGGACACGATGCGCAGCAAAACGACGCACGCAAGGAAGAGCATTATAAAAAGAAACTCACCGGACCTATCGTGGATCGTATCGACCTGTGGATCGAGGTCGCGCATGTGCCGCATGAAAAACTTGCCGCTCGCGCCCAAGGCGAACACTCGGAAACCATTCGCACACGCGTACAGCATGCGCGAGAAGTGCAAAGCAAGCGTTTCGGTAACGTACTCATGACCAACGCCCGCATGTCGGTGCGCGACATCGAGCGATATGCGCAACTCTCGCCAGTCGCAAACGACATCCTGACCCGCTCCGCCAAAACGCTCGATCTTTCACCGCGTGCATATCACAAGATGATCAAGCTCGCTCGCACCATCGCAGACCTCGCAGCAAGCGACACGATCGAAGACACGCACATCCTCGAAGCACTGCAGTACAGACCGAGGGGGTTGTTTGGATAAAAAGGGAATGATATAGTTGTTGCGGTCCCACGAGTAAGGAGAGGGAGGTAGTCTTGGACAGACTTGACGATTTAGGTGTCTGTATCGACAGTATTGATGACGCAATTTTTGAGCTTATTGCCCGACGGACACATCTAGCACGTCGCGCTGGTGACGTTAAACGGCGAGAGAGGTTGCCACTTCGTCGGCCAGAAGTTGAAAAGGAACGCATAGATCGCATCGCTGTGCTTGCAACAGAAAAAGAATTGGATCCAAAAATCATTCGAAATATTTGGGAAATACTCATTGAATACGCCGTTAGCCTTCAGGAAGCCGATAATCCATCACCTGGCGGGCGCAAAGAACTTCGAGTGGGGTGGTAAAACATTCCCAATATAAAAAGCTGACGTGCAGAAGCCTCTAGAGGCTTCTGTTTTTTGTTACGTACCACACAAGACACTCATCATGACTTCACGATCAAAAACCGTAATAAGAAAACTTAAAACGGGTTCTTTGCGCCGCGGACTTCGAAGTGGAGATGCGGGCCGGTGGATTTGCCGGTCGAACCGACCGCGCCGATGTTTTGACCCTGTGAGACTTTGGAACCTTCGGATACCAGGATCTTGCTCAAGTGAGCGTAAAGAGTTTGCGTACCGTTGGGGTGGCTTATGACTATGTAGTTTCCATAGCCGCCGTTCCAACCCCCTTCACGACTGACGATGACCACGCCCGGAGCAGCTGCGTATACTGACGTACCGATAGGCGCACCAAGGTCAACCGCATTGTAGCCGTGAATGCCTTGGGTTTTGACTGCGCCCGGTACCGGATGCGTATAATAACCATTTGCGACAGATTTCGTGGACTTAGTAGTCACTCCCACTTTAGCCGAAGCTGCGGGCACAGGTTTTGAAACGACCGCAGCGGGCGCAACTTCTTCGCCGCCGGGGATAGTGATCGTCGTACCTACGACAAGATCTTCGGAACTTGCCAAGCCGTTGTATTGAAGAATCTCAGCTTCGTCGCCACCATATTGCTTTGCAATTTTTGCTATCGTCTCACCTTTGACGACCGTGTGCTGAATGCCTGAGATCGGCAAAATGAGCAGCGTCTGTCCCTCATGGATAGGGACACCGCGTTTGAGGTCGTTGGCCCACATGATGGTATTGACCGACACATTGAACATCGAAGCGATCTGCGAGAGCGAGTCGCCCGCACGTACGATATAGACACTGATCTCGCCCGAGCCATGCTGATGTTCACCGCCGCCAAGGCCTGGAGCACTTTCTGCCACCAATGCACCGTCCGTCACCGCGATATCGCCACCGCCACGGGAAGGATTGGGGTCACGGTGTTTTGCCGCGCTCAAAAGCTGCGCGGTTTGCGAATTGCCTTGATACACCGGCATTGCTGTAGCGTGTTGCGCTTCGGCTTTCGAAAAAAGTGACGAAAGAAGCGACAAAGCACCCGCGCTTGCAACGGTAGGATTTTGTAGGCCGATAAATAAAAGCGGGAGAGCGAATTGTATAAAACGCCCGCTGAACCGCATCAGGTCAGAACGAGTTTTTATGCCATATTTCTCCTGATCCCCTTTATGAGGTTTGGAATCAGGGTCTTGTGATTGAGAAACAATAAGCCAAATAGTTTATAAGAATGCCGTCATGCTGCTGTGACTGCTTGTCCCCTATTTCGGTATGTACCCACTATATAAGGCATACCTCCTGCGTCAACCGATTTGTTGTGGTGTTGTGGAAAAATGAAAAGTAGGTGAAAATGCCAACAATTCAAGCCCTGGATCCGAGTTGTGGTAGTATGAAAAGCACGATGGAGTATCTTACAACATTAAATGAAGCACAACGCAAGGCTGTCGAGACCACGCAGGGGCCGGTACTGGTCTTGGCTGGGGCGGGGGCGGGTAAAACCAAAACCATTACTCACCGGATACGGCACTTGATCGAGCTTGGAGTGCCTGGACGGCAGATCTTGGCCGTAACCTTTACCAACAAGGCGGCAAAAGAGATGCGCGATCGGGTCGCAGCGCTCCTTACGGATATGAGCCCCCGTTCATTGCCCATGGTCACCACGTTCCATGCACTGGGCGTCTCGATATTGCGCACCCATGCGCAGCATTTTGACATGCCGCGGCATTTCGCCATCTTTGACCGCAGCGACTCCCTGCGGGCCGTGAAAGAAGCCATCAAGACAGCCGGTTTCTCCGAAAAACAATACGAACCGCGCGCGATGCTCTCGGGCATCTCCAAATACAAAGGGCGAGGGATCACGTACCAGGAATTCGCCGCTCGTTCGGACAACGATTATTCGCTGCGTCTCCTCGAAGAGATATGGGCAGGATACGAAAAGATCCTGAAGCGCGAGAAGGCCTTTGACTTCGACGACCTGCTCTTGAAGACGCTCGTGCTCTTAAAGACCAACGAGCAGGTCCGCACGAGTTATCAAACATTGTGGTCATACATCCACGTAGACGAATACCAGGACACCAACCACGTACAATACGAGATCGTACGCATCCTCGCCGCCAAACACCGCAATATCTGCTGCGTGGGTGATCTTGACCAGAACATCTACAGCTGGAGAGGATCTACTATCGAAAACATTATGGATTTTGAAAAAACTTTTCCCGACGCAGTAATCATCTTGCTTGAGCAGAACTACCGCTCGACCAAAACCATCGTCGAGGCATCCAACCACGTCATTAAGAAAAATAAAAACCGTAAAGAAAAGCGACTATTCACTGAAAACGAAGACGGCGATAAGATCGCGCTTTACCCGGCATATGACGAAGAGGATGAGGCGGCTTTCGTGGCGCAGACGGCTCGGGCACTTATCGAAGCCGGCGCCGGGCCACGTACCATTGCCGTACTTTACCGTGCCAATTTCCAGTCACGCGTACTCGAAGAAGCGATGCTCACGCACGGCGTGCCGTATCGCGTGTTGGGCACAAGGTTCTTTGACCGCAAAGAAGTAAAAGACCTGCTTTCGTACGTGCGCGCGGCGCTCAACCCCGAAAGCGAAAGCGACATCCGTCGCACCATCAACACGCCCTTGCGCGGCATCGGCACCGTGACCGTCGATAAACTTTTTACTTCCGGGCCTGACTCGCTCTCGCCCGCAGTACGGGCAAAGATCGGTCAGTTTTACGAAAAACTCTCTCAGATGCGCGAAGCGATCGTTACGCTCAAACCCTCGGAAGCGCTTAAAAAAGTGTTGGAGCTATCGGAACTTGAAATGGGTTTTAAAAAGGAAGAAAAAGAAGAACGCACCGAAAACCTGCGCGAACTCGTGACGCTTGCCACGCGCAAGTACGACACGATGATAGGGGAAGACAATGAGCTTTCCGGCATCGAGCAGCTCCTTGCGGACGCCGCACTTGCGACCGACCAAGACGAGCTCGAAAGTCCGACCGCAAACGTAAATGCCGTCACGCTCATGACTATCCACGCCGCAAAAGGTCTTGAATTTTCGTATGTTTTCATCACAGGCCTCGAAGATGGCTTGTTTCCGCATGAGCGACTTTCCGACGACGCCGTGGACGAAGAAGAGGAGCGGCGCCTATTTTACGTTGCGTTGACGCGTGCGATGAAAAAAGTGTTTCTCTCGTATGCGAATGTTCGCACCGTTTTTGGTTCACGCAACGTGCGACTGCCATCGGAATTTATCACCGATCTCGATGAATCGTTCCTGGAGGTGGTCGAACCCGAACGCCATCGCGAAAAAGTGATCTATTTTGAGGATTTTTGATATATGCGCGCAAAAAAACACTTAGGACAGCATTTTCTGACGTCACGCGCATACGCAGGGCGTATTGTCGACGCCGGTGCCGTCAATGAGACAGATACGGTACTTGAGATAGGACCGGGCAAAGGAATACTCACTGAAGTATTGTTAGAAAAAGCCGGAAAGGTAGTGGTCGTTGAAAAAGATGCCGATATGCTCCCGATTTTACAGGAAAAATTTAAAACTGACGAAAAAAACGGCAGATTAAAGATCATTCAGGGTGATATTAGAGATATGTCTTTTGAGACGCTCAGCATAACTGGGCCATACAAGCTCATCGCCAATATCCCATACTACATCACCGGCGAACTACTGCGTTTATTTTTAACGCATGAGCACAAACCGTCAACCATCGTATTCTTGGTACAAAAAGAGGTGGCCGAGCGTATTGTCGCCAAAGACGGCAAAGAAAGCCTGCTGTCGCTGTCAGTCAAAGCGTATGGCACACCAAAGATCATTGCGACCGTAAAGGCGGGCAACTTTTCGCCGCCGCCAAAAGTGGATTCGGCGATACTGCTTATCTCCACTATCTCAAACAAGCAGTTTCAAAATAAACAAGAAGAAGAGCGGTTTTTCAAACTCATTCACGCAGGATTTGCACACAAGAGAAAGCTCCTTATGCGAAATCTTGAAACGATTGCAAATCGCGAAAATATTCAAAACGCATTGAAACAGTGCGGTATAGGAGAAAATGTACGAGCAGAAGACATGCTTTTTGAGACATGGGCTTGTTTATTCAACAAACTACATTGAAGTTCCTTGGATCGTGACTGTGCCAAGCGCAGGTACGGAATTACAACCGCTATGTGGGCTAACAACCATGCAATGCCCACCGTCTGGCAGGTAGTTTGCTAATGTCCATGGACCTGGACGAGCAGACTGGTACCACTGATATTCAATTGAAATAGGTGCTTGTATATAGACTGCGCCGGGGCGAGGCGGCCCTACGTAATCAATATATCCCGCAGAACAAAGACAAGGTAGCACTACACCGATTATTCCGCCTACATGGGGCGGATACGGTTGAGCGTATACCATCAAATGAGGATACATAACCCCAACAAAACCGATACCAAAAGAACCTAAAAGAATAAAAACTAAGCCGCTCAATATACCCATTTTTTGCAGTATATTGCTCATATCTTGTTTAACATTGAGGACTTTTTTCATATCTTAGTTACAAATGAAACGGGGGTGGGGCTGATGCCATTTTCATTTATTACATATATCTTAAACATATATTCCTTATTGAGAGCTTGTGGCGTGCCACCTTTTTGGGCTTCAGGGTTATTGGGAAATGGGACGATTGTCGTAGTGATCGTTTTACCATCTGGAGAAGTGAGACCTTTAAGGATCGCAAATCCAACTGCCAGATAGTTGTTGGTTGGAGTAAAATTGGTCCCACGGATAGTTACCTTGGTGCCATGAGGTCCCGAGGCGGGAGTGACAGAGGTGACCGTAGGGGGGATTGCTCCAGGCTTTTTTACTAGCAAAAACGCGCCATTGTTTGAAGAAGTGGAAGTGGTACCCTTATCATTTGCCACATCTACGTAAAAAACTCCTGTTAGCATATCAGACGGTATAGTGAATGAGAGTGAATGAGCTGTATCGGCGGGCACATTTTTTATGGTTTTATTACCGATAAGTACCGCATTGCTCTTGGTCGAAAATCCAGCACCCGCAAGGGTGACACGCGATCCTGGCGTAGCAGCATTTGGGGTGGCGTAACCTACCATCAACTCATTGTAGTCACCCCAAATGCCGTTTGGATCAGGCAATGCCTCGGTTATTTTCTTAAACCCCTGCAATTGCCACATTCCTGTCGTGCACTGGGTATCACGACAGCCGCACTTCCATACATTGTTGATAGATTGACAGGTATACGCCACGACGTAGTTGACCGAGGTCATTTCCGCCGAAGTGCGGCTTAATCGCGCAGTCGCAACATCTTGTATCCACAACCCCGCTTCAGTACCGGAAAAAGTGTACCGTTGCCATGAGCCATTGCGCCATTGATAGCCATATTTGTAAACAAGTTTACCATCACCGACCGCACCAGCAGCGATAGTTGCCGACGTCGCATCACATGTCGCTTTTACTAGAAGATTTTTTGCGGCAGAAAAGACATCGTACGGTACTGCATATCCGGCGGGAACTTGCGAGGCTGAGGTGTAGGTCGAACAATCAACATCGCTGTTTGAAATATGCGAATAACCCACAAGACCGCCTGCAAATCCCGCAAAAAGGACGGCAAGTAAGGCTTTTTGAGAGGGGTTGGCAACCACGAGTTTTGCTAACAAGCGCCTTTTTGAGAAACCCATAGAAATACTATAGCATCTTGAGTCTACAAGTAAGCCCTGGCGCAGTGTTAATAACAACACTTGACTATTTTTAAAAACTGTGCAACTATGTATTCAGTGTCCGCATGGGGCGGACTTTTAAGGAGAACTGAGTTGAAAAAGATCCTAGCGGCCCTCGCCCTCACGGCGATGGTTATCGGCTGTAGCGATAGGCCGGAAATGCGAGCCGGACCTGGAAAAACTGCCGAAGACTTGCGACTTGATGGCGCCTATTGCGCCCAAATCGCGGCAAAGACCCCGTCCGCCGGGTCTATGGCCGGAAGTGCGGCAGTTTCCACCGCCCTCAGCTTTATCCCATTTGCGGGGCCGGTGGCAAGCATTGCGGCTGGCGCCGCACAAGCTGCCGCAGGGACCCCGTTCATCGGGGCTACCGTCCAGGTGGACGAACCGACATACACAAACTGCATGACCAAGAGGGGTCATGTAATGAACGCAGACGCAAAGGATTAACCCTTTGCGGGGAATCTCCCAAGAGAGTTAAGGGTCAGCATGATGGAGGACATGCTGACCTAATTTTTTATATAAAAGTGGAAAACATGTTCGTATGTTGTGTATAAGCTCATGTATACTATGAGAGATAGTTAAGCATGGGGTTTCATAACTTTTTTCCAAGCAAATGGTTTGCGATGATTGCTTTTCCGTTATTGGGAATTGCGCTTATAGGAGGTCTATTTTTCTTATACCAGCACGACCTGCAATCAGAAGACACGTCAGGAATAGCAGTCGAAAGCGCGAGCCAAGATTTGCGACAATACGTACTGGAAAGTGACCAGGACAAAGATGGTTTGCCCGATTGGGCGGAAAATTTGTGGCATACCGACCCACAAAACCCTGACACCGACGGCGATGGCACCAAAGACGGCGACGAAGTGACCCGGGATCGCAATCCGGCTATACCTGGCCCCAATGACGTCCTCGACCACATAAGTACCTCCGGTACTCAAACGACCTCCGGCACGAGCACAAATGCTTCATCTTCAACTGTCACTACGACCGTTGCCCAAGAACTGTTCGGTTCATATCTCATGCTCAAGCAGTCGGGTAAATTTGACCAAGCCGCTCAAGGTAAGCTTATCGAAGCGTTGTCGGACTCGGCTTCAAAGCAGATCAACATGCGGCCATATGAAATATCTGACCTCACAACAGTACCGGCAACTCCTGAATCAATCGAGGCTTATGGCGCAAAAATGGCCGATGTCTTTACACAATTCGTTACAATTGGAAAAACAAGACCCAATGAAATCATACTACTCAAGCAAGCACTCGAATCTAAAGACTACAGTAAGCTTTCAACTATAGCTGAAAGCGCGCCGATCTATGAAAATCTGTCAACGCAGTTGCGTACCATGCCCGTACCACAAGAAATCGCCACAGACCAACTCACTCTCACCAACAGCTTTAAAGTGTATGCCGATATGGATCGTGCGATGGCTGGCATTCAACAAGACCCGGTTAAGGCGATTGTATACATAGGAAACTATCAGACGCTAGAGGCGAGTGGCCAGAAAGCGATGGGGAATATCCTTTCGTATTTAAGTACCCATACTAAGAAATGAAGTAGGATATGATGTTCAACATACGAAAAGGAATATTACTCTTTGCCGCGATCATGATGCTCGTCGCGCCTTTTTATATTTTAAGCACTCCTAAACCAGCTCACGCGCAAGTGTGTCTTTTGGCGGCAGGTGGGTGGGTACTCGGTCTCTTTGGTCTTCACACTGCAGTAACAGATGCTGCAAAAGTAGAGTTGATGAGACAGATTCCGCTCTCTGTGCCTGTAAACTCTTTGGCACTTGGCGGTTTCGATACAGCTAACTCAATGGGACAAGTCGTGAATGGTAGTATTGAGGCCATCACCGCATGGAAAGAATGCGTACTTGACCCGCTGTTATGGATGGCAAAAAGCATCATCATAGAGGCTATCACAACGGCGATCGTCGATTGGATCAATTCCGGCTTCGAAGGGGGTCCGGTTTTTGTAACCGACCTCGACGGCTTTTTGCTCGATGTTGCCGACCGTGTGGCAGGTGATTTTATTACCGATGCCGGGCTTGGTTTCTTATGTTCGCCCTATATAGCGGATATACAACTGCGGTTACTACTTTCATACTATTCGGAATGGGGATCGGAGGGGACGTATTGTAAACTCAGCGACGTGGTGGAGAACATTGAGAATTTTATCGCAGGCAACTTTTTCGACGGTGGCTGGGTAGGTTGGATGCAAATGTCCATGTATCCCAACGGCAACCCGAACGGTTCATTCCTCAACGCCGCCGCAGAGCTTGACTGGCGTATCGGCAACAAAGTTGGTGAGGAAAATAACCTTCTTGCACGTGCATTCAACTACCTTTCACCGAGAAACCCTTTTGGGAACATTAAAACCCCGGGTAGGTACGTTGAGCAGGCGCTCAATTCTTGGACCAACTCTCCGCTTGGCCAACTCGAGGTCGCCGATGAAGTGGATGAGATCGTCGGCGCACTCTTTACCTATCTGGTACAAGAGATACTCACTGGCGATGGAGGATTGCGAGGTGCGAGCGATGGTTATACCGATCGTATCCGTGACGGACAAAGACAGTCATGCGTTACACTACAACAAGATCTGGTGGAGCAGATCAACGCACTCATCGCTGCGGAACAGGCGGCCGGCCGTACTGAATTCACCGCGAGACTTAATGACCTCCTTGCACGTGCGCAAGCAGTCCAATGCACACTCTTCCCCGACGATACGGTCACACTTCGACAGATCCAGGCCGAAATGCAAGCGCTGAAATCAGAAATGGATGCAAAGAAACCGGTCTGTTCGGATCTTATCGACAATGACGGCGACGGCAAGACGGACTATCCTACCGATCCGGGTTGTACTAATGCAAATGATACGGATGAAACAGATGGCGGGACTCCTGAACCACCGCCACCGCCTTCGGCCTGTAACGATGGTCTCGACAACGATGGTGATGGTGCAACCGACTATCCCGCAGATACTGGTTGTGCCAACGCAGAAGACACTACCGAAACCGACGATAGTGGCGGTCCCCCCACGACACTGCCACCCACACCGCTTGCGCAATGTGCAGACGCTCTCGACAACGATGGTGACAACAGCACCGACTATCCTTCCGATCTTGGGTGCGCAAGCGCATCGGACAACGACGAAAATGACTCGGCGGCTCCGGCGTCGCAATGTACCGATGGCATTGACAACGACGGCGACGGTAAGATCGATTATCCGACAGATCCTGGATGCACCAGCAATGCCGATAATGACGAAACAGACGAAGGCGGTCCGCCGCCGCCGCCACCTCCGGCATAATTCTGTGGCATAGCCTTCCCATCATACATTCTTAACCCAATGAAACGCGCGCTCTTATACATCTTATTACTTTCGTTCGTCATCACACCTGTCCTCTACGGAGTAGGCGTGATGCACGTACACGCGCAAAACCAAGCGGGTGCGATCGATCCGAAAGTTACCGCACCACAGCCGGTAGGTTGTGATATAGGGGCCATGTTCTCAGGCAACGGTTTCGGCATGTGCTTTGCGACCGTTGTGTACTATGGTCTCTTTAGTCCGGTTGCATGGGCATTCGGTGGCGTAGGGTACCTGTTCAACTACATCGTTCAGGAGCTTGTGTTCCGCATGGGTGCCATGACCGGCATGCTCGAAGCGGTCACGATAGCATGGACGGTGATGCGTGATATCGCCAATGTGTTTTTGGTATTTCTGATATTGTTTATCGGCATCGCGACCATCGTCCGTGCAACCAGCTACAACTCCAAGCAGCTTTTGTATCGTGTCGTTATTGCGGCACTTTTGGTCAACTTCAGCCTATATATCGCAAAAGTAGTGATAGACGTCAGTAACATCTTTGCCGCACAGACGTACATCATGATCCTCAAGGAAGGAATGACTGATCCGCTGACGAAGCAAACCGCCATGCCCAATGCCGCAGAGTGTGCCGATTCAAACCAGGTCACGCCGGTTAATTACGATTCCAAATGCTTTACCGTCGGCATATCGGGCGCTATAGAGAATGTACTCAAGATCAATACCATATATGACAGCGCCCAAGCTAACAACGCCGTCCAAGCAGATAAGATCGGTTGGAATATCTTATATATGGGTCTGTTGGGAACGGTGCTTTTGCTCGTTTTGATTTTTATTTTTCTCGCCGCAATCGTTCTGTTCGTGACACGCTTTATCACGCTGGTCATGCTGATGATCGTCTCGCCAATCGCTTTCGTGTCATTGATCACTGGCAAATTTAGTTATGGAAAACAATGGTGGAATCAGCTCTTAAACAATGCTCTTTTTGCACCCGTATATTTCCTTCTTTTGTGGGTCGCGATCTTGGTCATCAGCCGAATGATGAACGTGTATATGCCAGGCGGTGGAACATATTCGTCGCTCGCGCTTGCCAATACCAGCGGCTTTACGCTTCTTATTGTATTTGTGGTGGGCGCAGGACTACTCATCGGCGCTTTGGTCGCCGCAAAGAAGTTGGGTGTGGCTGGTACCAACGTCGCTACCAAATTTGCAGGGGACATGACGTTTGGCGGAGCGGCATGGGCATGGCGAAACACCGG
>CAZDRD010000006.1:0-2517 GCA_964507945.1 uncultured Candidatus Saccharibacteria bacterium | reverse complement strand
CAACTGAAAGCTCAAATGAAACTTAAAGCGTACCAAAAAGCAGCTAAATCGAGTGGTGATCTGCGACAAAATATTCCAAAGGGTGCAAAGAGTTACTTTGAAAGCAACGTTGGTAAGCTGGGCGAAGGACACAAGGGCGGCTATGCCGCAATGAAGAAAGATTACCTCAAGCGCGAGCAGGACTTCGCCGACTCGCTTGGTACTGATACGAAGCGTAAAGAAGAATTGGACGGCGACCTTAACGGCAAATGGGTTGACGTGAAGGACGCCAATGGCAATCCTGTTATTGATCCGACAACAGGAGAGCGGAAAAAAGTATGGAAGGAAGGCGTTGTGGAAAATATCAAGAACAAACAAGAAGCAGTGAAAGAAACTCGGAAAGACATAGCGGCGCAAGACAAGGAACTCATTAAGATGCGAGCAAGCGCTAAAGTGCACGAAGAGACGGTGAGAGAAGCGCAAGAGGAACTCGATCAAGCATCAAGTGATGAAAAAAATACCGATAATCCTTTCGTCGATGCGGATCTGGCTAAAAAGAGAAGGGATGCTGCAACAAAGCTGAAAAATGCACGGGCAGCACAGGAGAAAAATGCGAGAGAAATTAGCGCGTCTGAAAGTAACTTGAGAACCAAACAACAAGAACTCTCCGCGCATCAAGCGGAAGGCAGAGCACTCGAAGAACAGAAACGTCGTATTGAGGAAGAACTCCCGAGGACCAATCGCGGATTCGTGTATGCTGAAAATCTCGAGAAAGCTGCCAAATCGAACGTGAAGATCTTAGGCTTTGATACTGGTCTCAAAGCCCCAGGCTTTATGGCACCGGGAGGCATCGTATTTGGCACCAACTACGAACAGCAGGCCGCCGCAAGTGCAATTCGTAAAAAGATCAAGAATCAGACGAAATATAAATCTACTATCGATGCATTTAAGGAAATGAGAGACCAGGGCATGATCTCTGAAGAAGGGGCAAATCAAGCACTCGAAACGATCGATAACGCTTCCGATTCCAGAGGAGGAGGCGGGCCAAGTTTTGGTGGAAATCAGGGGACGGGCGGAGGCGCAGGACCGAGTGGTGGAGCGAGTCCGCAACCAGGTGGTGGCGCGACAGGTAGCGGAGGAGGCTCGTCAACGGGAGGTAGTGGTTCAGGCGGGACCGGAGGCGGGCCAAGTGGAGGAACGGGCGGGCCGACACCAAGCGCACAGCCATTCCGTCGACCGACCCCTCCAAATGGAGGACCTTCGGGACAAGCAGTAAGACCACCTTTCCCAACACCCAATACACGCCCTACCTCCTTCAGACAATTCAACGCAAGTGAGGCAATACCGCAGAACCCAGGCACAGACCCTCGATTTGCCGGTATCGATACAACAAATCCCGAAGCAATAAAGCAAGCGCGGGGTCAGGTATTGCGTGACGAAGCGGAAGAACGACGCACCGCACAAGCCGCTCGTTCAACAGCTTCTGCTTCTGCCGAGGCAGCAACGCCGATTGCACCCACAGAAATACCTACACCAACACCGACTTCCAGAGCGGTACCGCAAATGCCACAGCCCGTACAGCAACAACAGGCGCAAGCACGACCAGCCGTCACTGAGCCAACACCGGCTCCACGCTCATCTGTATCATCTCCTGACGGCGTCGAGACGCAACCTGTTCAACAACAGGCACGGCAAACACCTTCACCTGCCAGATCTGGGTGGAGCAGATTAAATGCCTTCTCCAGCAGAAGACCGCAACAAAACCAAACGGTCGCACAGAGCGCACCCACAAAACCTGCACCAACACCTTCAACTTCCGCACGACCGGCGTTTGATCCAAAAGTCGCCGCACTTACACAGCAACATGCCGCACCAGCTCAAGCTACACCACCTTCCAGACCAGCAGCACCCGTTGTCCCCCCACAGAGCCAAGAACTACTTAGACAATATAATGTTCCGAAAATACCCGTCCCTCGAGACCCCATCAATAGATGGCACGCTGAAGATGAAGCGAGAAAAGTATTTGGCACAGATGGTCCATTTACTGATAAAGAGTTGGGCATAGCCCTTCAGGCGCAAGCAGCACAACAACAAAAAGATTTGATTGATCGTATGCCGCCAGTAAGTATACAAGCCGGAGCTACTGGTGTCAGGGGAATGGAAGCTATAGACTATTTGCAAAGGAATAGATCGAAGATTTTTGTTTATGACAAGTACGGTAACCCGAAGCGATTTGATGATGCATTCCCATCGTGGAACGTGGCGAATAGGGGAGAGGGATTTGGTGCATGGGGCACGGGGTACAGTAAAGGACTCGATGGCGATGTTGTTGGTGGGAAAGAAGTAACATCTTTGATCGATCTCATTCATGGCGATGGTGATTATCGATTCCACCCTGACATAGCGGCACGGTTTGGTTATACACAAAAACCATATGAACCTACTGATAAGCTAGGCTTAAACTTGCCGAAGAAGTCAACATAAACGCTCTATCATGCCACAACCAACTAAACAACTCACCGAACTCGAAGCCGACCT
>CAZDRD010000005.1:8188-17908 GCA_964507945.1 uncultured Candidatus Saccharibacteria bacterium | reverse complement strand
TTTTCCCTTCGATCTCGATCGAGATATTGCGATAGCCACCGTGGTCATTCCCATGTTCGTGCAACAGACGGTAGGTCCATCCTTTTTTCTCGATGTATTTGCGATACATCTCAAATAACATATGTGCGAAATCTTCTGCATCATCACCGCCGGCACCCGCAAAAATCGTAAGGATGGCGTTGCCTTTGTCGTATTTTCCCACGCCTTCGAGAGCGTCTTTGAGATCCTGGTATTCTTTGATCGTCGCCTGCGCACGGTCCTTGTCGCTCCAAAAATCAGGCGCGCTCATAGCGGTCTCGATCTGAGCGATCCGTGTTTCTATCTGCGTTTTGTCCATGCAAGACACTATACCATACCGCGTGTCGTGCGGGAGGTAGGCGCGCCCGCTCTATTTTTCAACTTCCATTTCGCACACTTTTTTTCTAAGACCTTTATGGTGACGCAACAACCGATGCCAACCGTGAGTAATAAGAAACAGGAGCATGAAGATAAGCGCCACGATCTGTACCAATACTGAAAGTGTGGCTATGGTCTGGTCGGTAAAACGCCTAAACGGTGATTGAGGCACGCTTGCCGTTACGTTTTTGTTCGGCGTCTCGGACAGGGCTGCCAGTTGCGTATCGAGCGATTGCGCCCACGTCTTCGGTAAAAGTGACTTCGGTAGAGGAGCTGTATTTTTTGGCGTAGCTGGTGGAGCTGCGGGAGCAGGAGCGCTGGTGGCGGGTTTTGTTGCGGGCAAAGCATCGGAGAGGGTGACACGCGCGGTGCCGAACTTGTTTAAGATATTGGTACCATGCCCGTCGTTGGCCAAAAGCGAACCCGAAGAGAACGAGATCGTGTCCGTTCCGGCTGTCTTTACTTTAAACGTAATGGTCAGAAGCCTGCCGCTCGCTCCGGCAAATCCCGGATTGGGAACGATCCCTTCGAATACCACCGTGCCGGCGGTGTTTGAAAATGATGGCTCACGGACCCACAGAGAGAGGATCGAGCCGCTTTTTGAAATCGAAACGACTTCCAATCTCGAAGTGGGAAAAGAGATGACGCCCGAAGCGGCGTTGATTGCCTGATCGAGCTCTTCTACATAGACGCCCACGGCAAAGGTATCGCCCACTCGATAGGCGTTTGTGGAAGGAGCGAGAGAAAATATGGCGGCGTCGGCCAGGTACGGCACGAACGAAAACGCAACAAGAAATGATATCACTCCGATTTTGACCATATGAATTTCAAAACAACGCTGATGAGTAGTATCCCCAGTATACTAAAGACCACGTACCATGGATACCGTGATGCTGTGGGTTCTCGAGCAAGTACCGCGATACGTTCGTTTCCCGCTGTATCAATAGCTTTCACGAAGATGTCCTTATCGAGCATTTGATACTTCAGAAGATACGGACTTTGGGCTTTCGTAAACCAACCCCATTTCCCCTCTCGTACCTCATAATGGTCGATCCCCGATCCTTTATCGTTTGTCGCAAATACCAAAAAGTTTCTGCCTTCAAACAGTACGGAAGAACTTGCGATGACCGGTGTAAAGATCTCGGGTGGATCCGTGTCTGCCGCAAGGGACTCATGCGGCGTGGTCGCGACACCTTCTTGTATCGAAAATGTGAGATCGGACACGGTCGTGGAAGCCGTGGTACCATGTCCGTCGTTTTGCAATACTCTCATTCCCTTAACGGACAATACGGCTTCACCGCTTTGTTTGACCTGTAACGAAATGGTAAGTATCGGATTGTTCGGCCCCGAGAATCCGCCGGGCGCAATACCTGAAAAGGTAAGGATGCCAGGCTCGGTGACGTGCGGTTTTTCAACCCAGAAATTGATGACGGAGTTTTCTTCTGCGGTATCTTTGACTTCCAGCAGGTCTTGCGGGAATACGATACTTCCTTCGACTGCGTTGACTGACACGTCGCGCGTGTCAAGGATCACTTTTACGGAAAAAATTTCTCCCGTTGAAATATCTCGGCTCGGCGTATCGAAAAACACTTCAGCCCCAAAGACGGGCGAAGCGATCAGTAGCATCAGTAAAAGAAGTGATGCGTGCATATATTAACCAGTCCAATAAAACGCCATGATGCTGAGGTCTATCAAGTCAACCGCCCCATCGCCATTGAGATCGACGCGTGCAGGCGGTGAGGCGCGTCCGTACCAAAAAGCGATGATGGAGAAGTCGATGAGGTCTATCGCATCGTCATCGTTGAGATCCACTTTTGATTGTTCTTGAGTGAGAATTTTTGCGAGTTGATTTTGGGTACCGACGATGACGCTAAACGTCTTGCCGTAAGGGCTCGACTCTCCTGCTATTTCGGCTTTTGATTTTACCGTGTACTGCCCCATAGCCAGGGACGACGTATCGAGGATGAACGTGTATGCGCCGCTCACGTCCGTCGTCCGCCGCACCAACGACTCCTGATCCGCGCTGATGCTCACCGTCACTACAGCACCGGGTACGCTATGCCCTGAAATGCTCACCGTATCTCCTTGAGCGACCTCGCTTTTATCCAGCATGATCGTCGGTGCAATGAAGATCTCGCCTATCTTGGTGGTAACGCCTGACTGAATCGTGATGGGAAATGTAAACAGACTCGACCGAAGACCGCTTGTGTCTTGGCCGTATGCGGCAAACGAATACATACCCGTGGCAAGATCGCTTATCGTTGCGGTAAAACTACCGTCTTGTGTCGCGTTCGTTTCTGCTCTCAGTTGTCCGTCTTTAAGGATGTGAACGCGAGCGAACGGATACGCGCGTCCGGACAACACCACGTTGGTTGCCGGTATGACGGCAACATTCTGCGCCCAGTCGCTTCTGCGTTCGCTACTTCCGCCACCTTGACTGCCTCCCAAGGTTCCTGAGGTACAGGCAATAGTGTTAAACGTACATGCCGACGTGCACGAAAGCGTTCCACTTACAAATCCAAGACTCGTGCAGGAAGCACCCTGTACATTGGCGCCATCACACTGTTCGTCACCCGCCACCACGCCGTCACCACAACCGGGTACGACGGCCGATATTTCAACCGTGATCGCTCTGACTGCCAAAGGTACCGAACATGCGACAAGTAGCAAACCGACTAAAAATGACCATTGATACTGTTTCATTCATTTCATTTGTTGCCTGCCGTATCGTCTGATGATATAGCGGTTATACCTTCTCAATCCCAAAAGACCGAGAGCTCCTATGACCAGAAGGAGGACGAAAACGACGACGAGCAATTGCCACGGAACGATAAAGAACGTATACACAGCGTTCGCAGTCTGATTGGTACTACCCCAGGTGACGTGAAGCGTCGCGGTGTACCAGCCGAAATGAAAATCGTTCCATTGTGTTTTTGCCGTTTCAAAAAAACCTTGTCCGCGTTGCTCGGCTGACTCGGACGATGCCTCAAGCCACGAGACCTCGAACTTTCTCGTGCTGTTGGGAAGCACGCTGCCTTCGCTTTTGTTTACGGGAAGGTTATGAGTTGCTCCGATGATATTTTTTATTTGCAGTTCGCCCTGCGGCACGATGCGATCGCCACCTGCGTTATTGAGGCGATATACAAATACCACAGGAAGCATGGTGAAGAATTTTCGGTTTCCATTTGTCGTAAAATCCGAAAGCCCCCCGCGCTCCGTCACGTCGCCGGAAACCCGCAAGAGAACGAGAATGCCTATCTTGCCACCGATCGCCACCTCGCCACTACCCTGACTGCCGGGGGCTTGGCTTCCCCAAAAGATAGCAGCGAAGTAGCCTCCGGGCGATGCATTTTGAGGAATGGTGATCGAAAATGGAATAGTTTTGCGTTCCCCAGAGCCAAGCGTTACGTTCGCTTCGGTGGCAAGCCATGTCGCAAGACCGTCGTCCGCACCTATAAATCGGGGTGCGCCGGAGTCGCCTGCCGGCTCGAAGTTCTCGAACGAAGAAAAAAACGTTCGTGCGTCCTGCTGCTCGTTAAAGAGCTCGATCTCGCCTGTAATGGTTTGGCCTGGATCGCCCGTGATCTCAATGCGCGCAGGCGAGACGGTCAATGCATGTGCCGTACCTGTAAAACCTCCGACAATGAGCGCCACAACGGCGAAGATAAAGACACTGACGAGGTTTTTGATCATGCTTCGCTAGAAATTCGCAGTCGCCACATAGGTAATGGTCGAGCCATAACTCCCTGCTTCGGTATTTGCCGTGATATTGGCCAGGTAACGAGCTGAATACGTCGTATTAGCCGATGCGCCTGAAGCACCCGCGACCTGATCGGGAAATGCGGCGGTGTCAAAAGCAAAGCCGGAAGCGGCATACGGAGCACTGACCGCTCCCGTTCCTCCCGAAGCCGTTAGGCGCAAACCGAATTGTTCCGTACCCGGTGCAGAAGCGGTGTTCGCCGCACCGATCGCGTCGATGCTATTGCCACCGGAGATAAGTGTCGTGCCGGTTGCGATCATCGTATAACCGTTTGCGGCATTGGTTCCCACAACGATGTTGTGCGCTTCCACTTCCGAAGCGGAGCCGGTCGTATCACCGGTTGCATATTTCGCCGATCCGGACGAGAGCGTTCCGAAGCCGATGGTGTTGTCCGAAATGCTGAACGTCAGCGACTGCGACACGGTGGCCGTCACGGACACCTGATCGTCACTGAGCATGTTGACGGTAATATTTCCGGTGTCACCGAATGTTCCCGAGATGCTTATCACGTATGACGTGGCAGAAGAGGGGTTTGTGGAATTGGTGCTATTGTACGTAATGATCACTTTATCATTTGCCGCGAGCGTCGCCGCACCCACGCCATCGGTCGGCGCGGTCAAGGTGAGCACTCTGTTTTGCGTGCCGGAAAATACCGCTCCCCACGCTGAGGCGCTCGGACTTGCAGCCAAGGTTTCGGTGGTCTCGGCGCCGGTCGATGCACCATGCGTGAACGTAACCGTACCTATTGTTTTGCTCGTGAAGTTGAAATCCGAAGGAAATGTGAGGATGATCGTATCGGTGTTGTCGCTTGCACCGGTGGGCGTGGTGAACTTGATGACATGACTTGATGCAGTGCTGATCTTTGACGACGACATGGTATCGGAAAGGCCGGTGAGCGATGCGGCGTGCGCGAAATGAAACGGCGAGATCGTAAACGCGATCATCGCAGCCGCCAGCACAATGCTCGTCACCATTTGTATATGTGGGTATCGTAAAGCAATCATAAAAAATAGATAGAAGAGAGGCACTGTTAATGTAGTATGTCCCTCTTGCTCCAGTGTAGCATATTTGTATCGCCCGCTAGGAATACGCTGGGGATTGTTCAGTACCGAGCTATTCGTTATATACCTTTCACTCCCTGCCAAGCGACTCCGTTTCAGGTATATAACGAATGGCTCGGTATCGATTGTTCTATCAAAAATTCGCGGTTGCGGTATAGGTAAGGGTCGTATTGTAGTTTCCTGCTTCTGTCGCGGCAGTGATATTGCCGATATACCGTACGCCAAATACGCTTGTTACTCCGTCCCCCGCTCCCGACGCGACCTGATCGGGAAATGCGGCGGTGTCGAGCGCCCAATTTGCCCCGTTGTAAGGAGCAACTGCAGCACCAGTGCCGGAACTTGTGACAAGACGCAGTCCGAATTGTTCGCTCCCCGGCGACGAAGCTGTGGCCGTCGCCCCGATCGCATTGACTGTTGCATTGCCGCACGCGACACAGGTGAGGGTCGTTCCACGGACAGTGATCGCATAGCCGCCCGCGGCATTGGTAGAGGCCGACAACGTATGGGCGTTTGCCGTATCCGAAGAAGCGCCATTCGTATCGCCGGTTGCATATCGGGCACCCGAGGACGAGAGCGTCCCGAAGCCGATGGTGTTGTCCGAAATGCTGAACGTCAGCGATTGGGAAGCGGCAGCCGCGGTCGTTATGGTCGGATATGCAGTATAGGTATCGAGGGGTGTGCCGTCTGCCTTCACCAATCGGAAACAAAACGTGGTTTCATTAGCTGCGCCATTGTCTTTGAGTGCAAAGTCCCACTTACCGTCCTGACCGTTGTTAATGGCACCTTGCGCATTGGTAAGATTGTTTGCTTCTTCATAGGTTTGATTGACGATCGTGCGCCCGCCATCCGTCGGATCGTTTGCGTTTGCGACAAGCGCCGCGCCGTCGGCGGGTGTCGCGTTGTTCTGGTAAGCGATGGCCGTCGCGTTCGTCACGTCAGTGTATGAGGCGGGCGACCCTCCCGACGGCGCGACACACGTACCGACTCCCTTCCCCACAAACTGTAACTTCAAATTTTGGCCGCTTGAAAACAGGCCCGCACCATCCACCCGCGCAAGCAGACGCAAACGAAACGCGTCACCGGCAGACGTAAGTGCTGCGGGTGTATTTACTGCGGCGAGTGCCGCACCCACGTCGGCGGAATCAACATTCGTAAAAAAACGATACGCTGCTTGGGTGTACCGTTTGGCATCCCACGCTGCGTACTGGTAACCGAAGGTATTTTCATTGGCCTCTACGGCCGTATTCACCGTAAAGCCGCTCGCGAGAAGATTGGTGATAGCATTTGCGATCGTCGCGACATTTAAAAACGGCTGCGCGGTATTGCCGCTTTGCGCGGAGGTACGCAGCACACCGGCTCGCGCCGTGCCGCCGGTTATTTTCTTAAGCCAGAGAAGATCCGGTTGAAATCCGACACTCGTGACGCTCTGCGAACTTCCCGTGCCGGTGTAGGTGCCACGTGAAAATCGCGCGCCGTTTTTAAACATGAAGTAGTGGTAGGTATTGCCGGCAGTGTTGACGTTGGCCGCCGTACCTTTTTGAAATCCGTCGCTACCCAATGCCTGTATGTTGTTGGTCGTCTGCGCCGTCGCGGCGAAAAACAGGCTGTTGTCACCCGATTGACTCCCCGTACGCCATACGCCCGCAGTTGCGCCCGCACGCTTTACGGCCACGAAGTCCGGTTGCAACGACAAATGCCTGACATTCGTGTTGTCCTGTCCATCACCGATGTATGCGCCGACAAGAAAATCGGAAGAGCCCCCCGCACGGTCAGGTTCCATCGCATTGCCAAACGCGGTCCAATAGTACGTGTCCGAAAGCGTATTGACGGATGCATGCGAGCCGACGGTAAAACCGTCAGTCCCCAGTGCGGTGATGCCGCCGGTAAACGTGGTTGCGGCATTGCCGAAATACTGCGTGATATCACCCACCATCACCGAAGAACGCCATACGGCGTATTGATCCGTCGCCTGGTCATGATGTTTGATGATCACCAGATCAGGAGTGAACCCCAGATCCGTCACGGAAAGACCTGTGCCGTTTCCCGTATACGAGCCGTTCATCATAGTGAATGTCCCTGACCCCGCAGCTTTTGGAACTGCGCCCCCGAACGCCGCATAATAATGGGTATTGCCGCTCCCGTTTGCATTGCTCAAGGTTCCTACTTCAAAACCTCCCGAGGGTCGCAGATCTTGAATGCAGTTGCTAGCACTTGCCGTATCGGTCGGAAAGAAAGACCAGTCGCCATAATTTTCCGTGCTATTGAAACATGCGGTCACGGCTGTCGCGGCGTTCGCATTTTTAACAAATACGAAATCCGGTTCAAAGGTGAGTCCCGCGTCGTCGCTTGAAGTGATATTGCGATTATCGGTGGCATCTCCTGTATAGGTCCCCACGTCCATAGCGCCCGGCACTTGCTTGAACGCGATATACCAATACGTATTGCCGCTCCCGTTGACCGTCGCATTGTTGCCCACCGTAAATCCGGTCGCATTGAGCGACTGGATCATCTGCCCACCCGTATCCTGATTGGTCGCGACAAAATAATTGCTCGTATTGGCACCCATGGACGAAGAGCGCCACACCGCGGCCGATGCGCCGGACCGTTTGACGATCACCAAGTCCGGCTGAAATCCGACGCTCGTGACAGCTTGCGATGTTCCATTTCCCGTATATGAACCCACGCAGAACGTCCCATTTGACGAGCAGTCCGATCCGTCAAACGCGATCCAATAATGCATGATGTTGCTTGAGTTGACGTCGGCACTCGAGCCCAACGTAAAGCCGTCCGCATCGAGCGATTGGATGACATTGGTAGTAAGGTCGGCTTCGGCCTCAAATTTCGCGGTTCGCTCGCCAGTCATGTTCGAGCTCCGCCACAAAACACCGTCGGAACCGGCCGCGGTATTGTCTTTGAGCAGCACCAAGTCAGGCGAAAATCCAAGCCCGGTGATCGCGCGATTGTCGGTCGCGTTGCCGATATAGTACCCTGTCTGAATGGAAAACGTGGCTGCGTGTGCGGTGTCCACCTTTGGACGCATAAGTTCGCCCAGTCCTCGGTCGATCACATTCGGGTCCTTCATCGCCAGATAGAGCGTATCCACGACATTGCTGTCGGCGAGATGATCTTTGACATACTCGACAACGGACGTCGAAGGCATCCCCGCGAGAAAAAGCGCGAGCGCAAGAAGTAACGCCGTCGCGGGATTGATACTCTGTTTAATGATTCGCCACATACGCATATGCCGCTTCGGAAAGTTCTTTCATAATTTTTTTCGCTTCTTCGCGCCCTCCGCTTTTCTTTGCGTCTACCATGACCGTGATGAGGTAGGGACGGTTCGGTACATATACAACGCCTGAATCAAGGTAGGTGACCTCGAGGTCATGTTCCCCGATCTTGTGCGCAAAGACGACATCGGATGGTACGCCGCTATCAAGAAACTCATCGAAGTGGGTCTCAGAAAGCCAGGAGAGCAAAAGCGATGAGTACTCGCGCCCCAAGTAACTCGAACTATAGAGGGCGCGAAAGATACGCGAATATTCTTTCGCGGAGATGTTGTAATTTTTATCGTACATTTCTTCCATGCCGAGCGCCGTGAGCATTTCCTTGAAGTCATCTGCCGACAGGTTGCGAATCAAGATCCGATGCGCCGTGTCATCGGAATGTATGATCAATTCCTTTAAAAGCTCCTCTATCGTCAGTCGAGTGCCTGCGGGTTTCTGGTACAGCGTGCCGAAGGCGTCATTCCTGTCTTCGTAAAACAGTACGAGTTCATTGCTGAGTTTCCACTCACCTCGTTCCACTTTTTTCATGACCGCAAGAGCGGTTGGCATTTTACTCAAAGAAGCCGGCCAAAAACGTTCTTCTGGATGTATGGAGATGTTCGCACCCGTATTTAAAAACTCGAAGTACACGCCGATACGGCTTCCTTCCTTTTCATGCTGAGCCACGATCTCAGACATTTTTTTGCGCAATGGCTCGATGGTGCTGAAAAAGTGCTCCTGCCCGACCATGCTGCGCGCAGGATCGAGTAGTGGATAGGGATTTTCAGGGGGATGGTTATTTTCAGTGTGATTTTTGAATACAAAAAACCCAAGCGTCGAAAGGTTGAGTATGACAAGCAGTGCGAGTACTGCATAACAGACCTTCGCATGTTTGCTCTTTTCTTGCGGCAGCCGAGGCTTTATTGATTGATGATGTTTATCTGGCATACCACTGACGTATGGTCGGTTCTGTTGGTGTAAACGATAGGAATAGTGAAGCTGCCTTTTTGCGCGTCAGTCGTCTTGCTGATGGCTATATCGAGCGATACCTCCTCTGCGCCCGGGCGTACCTGGTGGCTGTGGTTTTTCGCGAACGTAACCGCGATGCCTGAAAGCGCATTGAAGATTTCCAATTCATACGACGATGGTTTGTTTTTATGTAGCATGATCTGCGTCACGGCTTCATGCGTGCCCGAGAGATCGGTGGTAAACTGGCTCGCCTGACAGGAATGCTGCGCAT
>CAZDRD010000005.1:0-8088 GCA_964507945.1 uncultured Candidatus Saccharibacteria bacterium | reverse complement strand
GCACCAAAGAAACACCGAGACTCGCGCAAGCCATCAAAAGAAGCATTGCAAACCCGATACGAGATTTATTGTTGAGCAGTCGGCGCATATACACACTCTAGCATTTTCTCGCTAAGATAATGCAGAGAACAAGTGGAAAAACCTACCTACTGCTGCATGATAGAGGTGTTATACTGACGCTATCGCACATTATTTGTAACATAAAATATTCTTTATGCCGCTCTCATACCGCTTCCTCTTCGTTCTTGCACTCTTTGTATTTCCCTTGTTGATCAGTCCTACCGCATATGCCGCCTCTACTTGCATCGACACGTACACATCGGGAAGCATGGTTCCGACTGGCTATGGCGCCGCATACAACCTCTTTTCCTCCGCAAAAGAGATGCTCGTCAAGACGGCATCGTGTACCGATACATCTGTCGCCATAAAAGTAGGTAACGATGATTCCAATACGTATGTTTATAAAGAAGGTTGGAGCTGGAATGGAACGAGTTGGGATAAAATGACGTTCACCGGAGTGGGAGATATCATGGGGAATCAATGGTATCTCAAATCAGCCACCGGCAATTTCAGCATTCCCACAGGCAACACATCCAAATACTACGTCGGATATACCTGCCAAAAGATCGGTGACGTCTGGAAGTGCGGGTGTCGGGATACGACATGTGCGACACCGGCGTGGCAGTTACAACGTGTAACCAAGACAACCACCACCGACCCTGTGGGTCCGGTCTGTGGCAATGGGGTCTGTGAGACCGGCGAGACGACGAGTAGTTGTTCGCAGGACTGCAAACCCGTAGGCGATGCCAACCTCATCATCAATTATGGAAGTGCCGCAAGTCCGGGCACACTCAACCGTCTGGCATTGGGTTATCTGCACGGACTGAGCACGTCGCTCAGCGGCACCTCGATCTCGCCCGCTTCGCTGTGGACCAGTATCGCCCCGACCATCTACCGCTCAAACCCAGGAGGCGTCACCGGTGCGTATGCTGAAAGTAAACGCTTGGGAGCTTCGTTGGATACGACATGGGTGGCAACCCTTTCGGGCTCGTGGGGCTATCCTGGCCAAGGAAAGACCCAACCTCCATGGATCACCGCATCAAACCCGAATAGTAGCTACACCAACCCTGACTACAGTGACTGGCTCAATAATGTTGTTGCGAAAGTCAACAACCTCAAGAAATCGGGTATCTCCACCGACAAACGCATATACGATTTATGGAACGAGCCTAACGGTTCCGAATATTGGGGCGCGTGGGACAGTCGCGAGGCAGCCAACGGTTATCCACGTCTTAAAGAACTCTATCGCCTTACCTACAAACTTCTCAAAGAAGGTCTGCCTGGTTACAACGGTGGGGTCGCGCTCGATCCGAACGTCCGTTTTACCGCACCGGGAACTGCAGTAGGACTCAATAATCTCAACGAGACCTTTACGACGGATTTCATGAAATACACCAAGGACAACAACGTCGTTCCCGATCTGTGGAACTGGCACTTCGGCGATCCCAAAACGCTTGATCGCTTCAATATCTACATGAATTACGCTGCATCGCTGGGAATATCGCGCGACGCCCTCGTGCTTGAATACCTCCGCGAACAGGATGGCAAACGTCCGGGCCGTGCGATCTACGAACTCGCATTGCTCGAATCCGCAACCAACGCAGGCTCGGGCAAAAAAATCATCGGCGCGACTCAAGCACACTGGCCGACGACCGACGAAGCAGGCAATTCACTCTTTTACAGTGGTGGTGCGTGGCGCAAGCACGGCGATTGGTACATGTATGCCAACTACGCAAAAATGCAAGGAAAAGAAGCACCGTTTACCTATGGTGTCGGTACGACCAAGTTCGGTGCGGTCGCTTCGATTGATGCGACAAGTAAGAAAGCGTGGGCACTCTTGGGCAATGATGTTTTCGATCAACGTTATAGCCCAAGCGACACCGCAACGATCACTACGACCACTGTCCGCCTCGACGGTATCCAGTCAGGAGATGCATCAGGCAAGGTCAACGTTACGGTCAGTCGTATCCCGTACAAGAACTTCGGTGAAGTGACTGATACCGATATCATTAAAGTGATCGACAACGCGGTGTACACGGTGACCAACAACTCCATCAGCGTCGCGATCCCCTGGGGGCTCGCGATTGACGGATACTTCATGGAGGTGAACAACGTGATACCTCAATAACAGGTAAGCACGCCTGTGTTGTCTATAGACTTAATGCTGAGCCAGCGGCCAGGATCGAAAGCGACGGTAAGTATTCTTAAAGTTATCTCTGGAGCCAGCGGCCAGGATCGAACTGGCGACCTGACGCTTACGAAGCGCCTGCTCTACCAACTGAGCTACGCTGGCATACTTTGTACTACATACTGAACTGATTTCTACCAAAACAGCTATGCTGGCACACTTCACATTGAAGCGTGAGCCGAGACAGAGGATCGAACTCTGGACCTCATCCTTCGCTTTCACCTCTCCTTATACTTTCGCCTTAAGAGAGGGCTAGACTGTATCTTAAGCATATCCCTTTCAGGACGCAGCTTCCCTTGTCAGTCGTTCGGGCGCCACCTTCGTGACGCCACGGTCTTAACCCGGCAGGGCCGTTAACCGTAATTCGGGTTGCACTGCAGGATTTCCCCTACAGCGGGCAAATATGCGATTTACCATGGATGTGCTCTACCAACTGAGCTATCTCGGCCTACTATATTAATGTATCAAGCCTTCCCAACAACTACCAAAACAGTTACCTCGGCTTGAACACCACACTAGGTTACTATACTTTTCTGTAATTTTCAATCAACTCACAAAGTGCGTCACGTAACTTTTTGTTGTTATAATAAACAGTCAGTACTCCGTGTTTTGTTTTTTGTCGATAGGTGCCTATACTCCTCGCGGGCGTTACGATTACTTTATAAAACTGTGATGATGATACACTGAGCACATCCTGCCAAAATTCCTTTGCCTTCTGTGCGGGCATATCACTGAAGATTTGCAAACCGAATCGTAGCTTACTTTTTTCAATCTCAAAAAATGTTTCAAGAAAATTAATGAATACTCGTACGAGCGCTGGGTCGGTGTTGCCAAGTCGGACTGAAGTCTTGTTACTTTTTGTGCCCTCTCCCCAATAAAGCCCCAACCCTATACCATACAAGACAGCTTCGTTTATTGAGCTAGGTTTTTTAACGATAAACGGATCGCCGTTTGGATTATGTTTAGAGTATATCGCTTCTGAAATGGTACGTTTTTGGATGCCATACTGCCTGAGCCAATAGTGCACCTTATGTTCTGAACAACAAAAAAGTACCGCTATATCATGTGCTGATTTTTTTTGATTAACATATAAGTCATTGAGATTTTTTTCCGACCATTTAACCACATCATCCATCATACGCCCACAAAATAGTGGTTGGTAGACTTACAAATGTAGAGAACGATGGTCTGCTTTTTCTTTCTATTTAAGTGTAAGGTGCTCTTCCGCTATCGGCCATGCCTCGCGCCACACCTTGCGTGCTTCATCAAACGTGATCGTCATTTCCGCATCAGCAAACGAAACCCACTTTACATCGGCGATTTCTTCGATGGGACAGGTGTTGCAGTCGCCTCCGACGATCGCTAAAAAATAGACCACGGTCTTTTCGATACGTTCGCCTTTTTTGATAAACGTATACGTTTCCCTAAACGACACGTCGTCAATGAAATGGCATGAGGCGATACTCGTCTCTTCTCTCAGCTCGCGCTCAGCAGTCGCATGCGGAGTCTCGCCATCTTCGGCGTGTCCTTTGGGGAAACCCCAGTGCTTGCCATGGCTGTGTCTGACTAAAAGTACATGAGGGCTACCTTTTTTGTTGCGGACAGGTATACAGCCGTAGGACTGATCTTTCGACATATGTGAGAGTATACCAGCATCATTGGTTTATAGATATATTGCAAATATACTGTTTCGGGCCGGAACATGTGTTCCGGCCCTTATTGTATATCTTCTTCTATCCCAGACATGAAGACCTCAAAACTTAGTGTTGGGGAGGAGTCATAGGAAGCCCCATCGCTTCGGCGACCGCTGCGACACCTGCGACCGAAGTCTCGCCGCCAGTAGCCTCCACAACCTTGTCGAGATCAATAGGTTCGGGGAAATCCGCCATCTGACATCCAGCTGCGGCAATTATGATCTTATCGCGCTTATTCGTATTCGTCATTGTCCTTCTCCTTAGATCGCTCGCAAAATATAGTAAGTTGCCCTCGCGGCGAGCGTGTGAAAACAACGCAAGTGCAACACTGCTATCCTTATACCACAAGGCTAGGAAAAAGCAACGTTACGCGGCTGCGGGTACGGGGCAGTCTATCTCGTCGATACGCCACCAGGAACCGTCTTTGATGATAAAGACATCCACATTTTTTTGCTCGTCCGGATACATGAGCTCGACGGTGACCCGCGTTCGGGTGGAAGTGCTGGTGAGTCCCACAGTGACAGGGACGACACGGAATCCGTCAGGGACCGTGCTGCTACAGAGGACCGGATCGAATCCCTGCTGCTTTTCCCGTTGCGCTGTGATCGTAGTCCCCAAGGGGCGCGTCACGTAGGTACTTTCCCGATGAAGCCCTCGCTCGATCGGGTCGCCCGTGCGCCGCGTTTTTATCCATTCTCCGTAAAAACGTGACGCTACGGCTTCCGGAGTTAAATTGCCTCGATTATAAACGATAAGTGCCGCTGCCGCAGCGATCACTGCGATAACGACCAATATGATGATGCCAATGGTACGATTCATATGAGTGTATTGTACCACGAGGGTACCGATTATTTTGAGCCGACCACACCTTTATACAGAGCGTCAATGAGTGGTTGACGTTTGCCTGATGACACGTCCGGCACATAGCCCAAGCCCAGCGTCCACACAATGATGCCGCCAAGTCCTTCGCGGCGTAGATATGCCGCTTTTTCGCCCAATGATTGTTCGTTTTCGTATGACAGATACGAACAATAGGCGCTGGTCTTGGTCGAAGAAGGACGATAGACATAGGGCACGCGGGCCGTCGCATCCCACCCATACTTTGCTTCCGAATCCTTCAGAACTTCAAGGATCGTGCTGTATGGCAAGCTGGTCACGTTCCATGAATAATCAAGGGGGATGTTCATGCGTGGACCGGTGACCGGCGGCGCGAAGCAACGACCATAGAAACCGACACCGAAGCCCAGTTTTTTCTGAGGGATTCCCGCTTTCTTGAAAGCCTGCACAGAAGAGTCTATCGAAGCGGGGGTCGTAGCGGTATCTCCATACAAGGGAGAGCTGAACCAACTTTGCCAGCCCGACCACGTACCCGTCATCGAGTAGGTCATTACAAATATCTTGTCCACATAATCAGCAACATTCGCATACCACGCAAGCTCCCTCGTGCGGTCTTTGCCGCTCGTCACCCACATCACCGGCAATGTGATGAGCGCATCTTTGTCACGTGAACGGAGTTCTTTGACAAGCGCAAGCACTTCGTCTTGATCTTCGGCATCGATAGGCTCCCAGTCCAGATCAAGGCCGTCATACCCGAGATCATCCATGAGATCGAGCAAGTTACGTGCGAACGTTTTTCGGTTCTCATCGCTTGCCGCAGCTTTCCATACATCGTTCGAATCGCTTCCTCCTACCCACAAGAGTGCTTTCTTGCCGTTTCGATGGGCGTCCTTGACGATACGCTTTGCCATATCCGTACCTTCGTCCCCTGATTTGTCGAATCGCGCATCGAGCGTGCCGTCCGGTTTCGGTTTGACTGAACCGACGGCGATATGGGTCAATGAGTCGTAATTTATTTCAGAGACCGGAAACGTGGATGATTGAAAACCTGCATAGTAACCCAGCACCCACATATCATTTGATGGGCGCGTGTTTGAGCTTGTTTGCGTCCGCGATTCCCCCGCGCGCACGATAGTCTGCGACTGCCAGTACGGTGTTTGGCAAGTGCCATCCCGGCAACCGCATTTCCATGCGCCGCCTATGTTTTGGCACATGTACATGACGACCTGTGTTTCTTTTGCCGTGCTTGGGATAGAAGCGTATGCATTGCCGATAAACCACGGACCGATTTTTTTAGACCCGGCAAGTGTCACCATTTTCCACGCCTGACCGTCGAAATAATACCCTTGCTCGTAGATGTATTGGTTCTGTGCTCCGGAACCAAATGTGGTCAAGATGCCATTGTCGGTACAGGTACCTTTGATGATAAACTCGCGTGCCGAAGAAAAAAGGTTGAACGCCGCACCAAACCCCATGGTTGGGGTCGTGGTGGCAGTACTCACATTGTTACATGATGCCGCTTGTGCCGTCGCGTGTGGCAGTACGGCGACCAGAACGAGCGTTGCGAGTGTGAGAAAAAAATATGAGCGTCTTGCCATATATGATAGATTATACAGTAAGGACGCATTTGCATGCACGTCTCTTACTATTGATATGTTGCAAAAATTCACGAAAAATTTATTTAGAAAACAAGCCGGCTCAATCCTTACTCCCCGTCAACTGTACGGCGAGGTTTTTGATGCAGTGCAACTATCCCGTGCGCTTCTCGATGGAAAAACATTTGTTGATTGTATACCACGCTACAACCCAAACAGGATCGTGCGCACCTATAAACGAGAGCATGCCAAGCAAGTAAGTGCCGCACAGTTTGTAAGAGATAATTTTATTCTTCCCCAAGATTCTGCCTCGCCACAGGGCCTTACATCAGACACAAGCGGCCGGGGCGCTGACATACGAGCCCACATCGAACTCATGTGGGATGTGTTGACCCGCGAAGCAGATACGGTCGCACAAGGTTCCTCACTCCTTCCATTGCCTTATAGATATATCGTTCCCGGCGGTCGTTTTCGAGAAATTTATTATTGGGACTCGTACTACACAATGCTCGGCCTCAAAGAGAGTGGTCGTATTGATCTTATCGAAGACATGGTGAAAAATTTTGCACACCTCATCATGACGTATGGGTTCATCCCCAATGGCAATCGTTCGTACTATATGACCCGCTCGCAACCTCCCATGTTTGCGCATATGGTCGCACTGTTAGCTGAGATCAAAGGCGAAGCGATATATCGCACCTATCTCCCTGCGCTGGTGAAAGAATACGAGTTCTGGATGCATGGCGCACATGACGCCGCTTCCAAACGTAACAAAACAAATGCCGCCGAACATGTCGTACGTATGCCAGATGGAGAAATATTGAACCGTTTTTTCGACAGCGCGGATACCCCGCGAGAAGAAGGGTTTGCGGAAGACGTCGAAGCAGCACGACACGTCGAGAATCCGAAAGAATTTTATCGCAACATGCGCGCCGGCGCCGAGTCGGGGTGGGACTACAGTAGTCGTTGGTTTGAAGAAGGAGGCAATCGTGACACTATCCGAATCATCGACATCGTACCCGTTGACCTCAATGCCCTTATGGTGATGGTTGAAGAAATTATTGCCACAGCGTATCAGTCTGCAGGCAAAACAGAGCAGGCAGAAAAAATGCAAGAAAAAGCCGAGGCGCGCGCGGAAGCACTACGTAAATATTTTTGGAATGAAGAGCGAGGATGGTTTTGTGATTACCTTTCACACGAAAAGAAACAATCGCCTTCCCTTTCGCTTGCCGGTATGTTCCCACTTTTTGCAGGAGTCGCCACACAAGCGCAGGCAGACGCAACGGCGGCTATACTGATGCAACAATTTCTGCGCCCGGGTGGACTTGCGACGACACTCGTCACGTCAGGTGAGCAATGGGACGCGCCTAACGGCTGGGCACCGCTCCACTATGTCGCCGTGATGGGACTAGAGCGATACGGATACACCGAACATGCAAAAGACATCGCAGGGCGTTGGTGCAAACTCAATATCGCAGCGTTTGAAACAACCGGTGCGCTTCTGGAAAAATACAATGTCGAAGATCCAAATGCGCTCGCAACAGGCGGTGAGTATGCGCTACAGGACGGCTTTGGCTGGACCAATGGCGTACTGCTCACTTTGATGAATCGGTATGGCATTGAGGAAACGGCCGTCCCATCACCCGTCGCAGAGACTGTTGCCGTTACGCCATAACCTTACCCCGTTCTGCGGCAAGCAATGATTGCTTCTTTT
>CAZDRD010000004.1:0-20453 GCA_964507945.1 uncultured Candidatus Saccharibacteria bacterium | reverse complement strand
GTACTTGTACACATTTTTGCCTAGAATCGACTATTTTTTAGGTGTTCTTGGGGGTATACTCAAAGGGACATTGGCACGGGCGGTATGTTTTTCCCATTTTGCCTCTACGAAACCCTGCCAGTGTAATTTTCCATACCTTACCCATGAAAATACTAATGTTTGGATGGGAATTTCCTCCGTTCAACAGCGGAGGTTTGGGCGTTGCTTGTTATGGCTTGACCCGCGGACTGCTCAGAGAAGGGGCACGAGTTACTTTTGTCTTGCCGAGAAAAATACCCGTCAATCTTCCGGGCTGCACGTTTGTTTTTGCCGACGAAGCGGAGCCTACCGATGCGCGCCTGCTGCGCTCGCTTTTGTCGGGGTATCTTTCGGAAGAACAGTACCGCGCGCTCAAAGAGCGTTATCCGGAATTGGGGAGCGGGATGGGTTTGTTTGATGAAGTGGTGCGCTATGGTGCTCTCGCTCGTATGATCGCGCAGAGCCAGGATTTCGACGTGATCCATGCGCATGATTGGCTGACGTTCCTTGCGGGAATGGAAGCGAAGGCGGCGACCGGCAAGCCGCTCGTCGCACACATGCATGCGACGGAGTTCGATCGCACCGGTCACGGACAGATCAACGAAAGCGTCTATGCGATCGAACGGCGCGGCATGCATACCGCCGATCGCGTCGTTGCGGTTTCGGGATACACGAAAAACATGCTCATGGAGAAGTATGGCGTTGAGGGTGGAAAGGTAGAAGTCGTGCACAACGGCATTGATCCCGATGATGCGGTGGTGGTTGAGCGGCGCGAGGCGCATATGCACGAGCTCAAGAAGGCAGGCAATAGCATCGTATTGTTTGTCGGACGGCTGACCTTACAGAAAGGTCCCGATTATTTTTTGCGTATGGCCAAGCGCGTACTCGAACACAAAAAGGATGTTGTGTTCGTGATCTCGGGCTCGGGCGATATGGAGCGGCAGATCATGGACGAAGCGGCATACCTGGGTATCGCCGATCGCGTGTTATTTGTCGGCTTCCTGCGCAACCATGCGCTTGCGCGCATGTATGCCATGGCCGATCTTGTCGTCATGCCCTCGGTGTCCGAACCGTTCGGAATCGTGCCGCTTGAAGCGCTCCTCAACGGCACGCCTGTCTTGCTTTCAAAACAATCCGGCGTACGCGAAGTGATCGGAAATGCGCTCGTTGCCGACTTTTGGGATATCGATGAAATGGCCAATAAAATCCTTGCCGTGGTATCGCATGGCTCGCTACAACAGACACTCATCGAAGGCGGCAAGCGCGAAGCGCAGAATATACAGTGGCAACGTGCGGCGGCGCGATGTATGATGATATACAAGAAGTTACTGGGGTCTATGCAAATGCAAACATCATGAGTTCCGTCTGTTTTTATTTTCAAGTGCATCAGCCGCGCCGTATCAAACGGTATCGCTTTTTTGACATAGGCCAGGACCACGATTATTTCGGCGACAAAAGCGAAAGCAACGTCAACAACGAGCGTATCGTAAAAAAGGTCGCCGGAAAATGCTACCTACCCGCAAATGAAACGCTACTTGCCGCGCTCAAAGCGTATCCGGAGTTCAAAGCGAGTTTTTCCATCTCGGGCATCGCGCTTGAGCAGTTCGAGGAATACGCGCCGGAAGTGATCGAGTCATTCAAGCGACTCGTCGATACGGGCAGGGTAGAACTTTTGTCGGAGACATACTACCATTCGCTTTCATTCCTGCGCTCGATGCCGGAATTTCGCCAGCAGGTGAGCATGCATCGCGACAAGATACGCGACTTGTTCGGTGTGACGCCGGTGGTCTTTCGCAACACTGAGCTTATTTATCGCAACGACATTGCACAGGAAGTATCCGACATGGGCTATATCGGCATGCTCGCCGAAGGAGCCGACCATTTGCTTGGTTGGCGTAGTCCGTCGTTTGTGTATCATGCCAAAAATGACCCGACGTTTCGACTTTTGCTCAAGCATTACAAGCTTTCCGATGACATCGCATTTCGGTTTTCAAATCGCGGATGGGAAGAATATCCGCTGACCGCGGAGAAGTTCAGTCAATGGGTAGGCGCTCACAACGGCAATGCGGACGTGATCAATCTTTTCATGGACTACGAAACCTTTGGCGAGCACCAGTGGGAAGATACCGGCATTTTCCATTTCCTCTATGCGCTGCCGCGCGAAATACTCAGGCATCCCGACAACGATTTTCTCACCACTTCCGAAGCGATGCTTCGCTATCCGACCGTCGGCGAGATCGATGCGCCATTTTATGTCTCATGGGCGGACATCGAGCGCGATCTTTCCGCATGGCTCGCCAACCCAATACAACACGATGCGCTTCGCGCGCTCTATGAGCTCGAAGACGACGTACGTAGTACCAAAGACGCAGATATCCTAAGGGACTGGCGGCGACTGACGACGTCCGATCATTTCTATTATATGTGTACCAAATGGTTTTCCGATGGCGATGTGCATGCGTACTTCAATCCGTACTCGTCGCCCTACGAAGCGTTCATCGCCTACATGAATGTGATCAACGATATGCGTTTACGGCTGGGCAAAGCACCGAAGCAGTTGACCTTGGGAACGTTTACCGGAAAGCTCAAACGAGCATTAGAAGCATTAAAAAATTAATGACATGCCACAGACCAAAAAAACAGCGACACCTGTAGCAAAAGCGAAAAAAGCGCCAAAGGTAAAAGAAGCCTCACCCGCACAATGCTTTTGGGTCAATCACGGCCCGGTATGCAAGAACGTGAGCGAGCTCCAAGCAGCGATCAAAAAGATGTCGGACACGCAATATGCCTACCACACCAAACGTGGCGGCAATGATTTTGCGAAATGGATGCGCGACGTGATGAAGCATCCGGTGTGCGCAGCGAAGCTTGAAAAGGTGCGTACCAAAACAGGAGCAGCAAAAGTATTTGATAGTTGTAACGACTGACGCATATGGCGCGGTCCATTATCCTAGGAAACGGAAGCCTGCTGGTAGGTCTCGACGAGCGCGGGCTCGTGCGTGACTTTCATTATCCGCGTGTGGGACTTGAAAACCATGTGGGCGGACAACTCAAACACAAGATCGGCGTGTATGTTGACGGCATGATGTCCTGGGTCGATGGAGACGGTTGGAATGTCGCCATATCGTACGCCAAGGACTCGATGTGCTCGGACATCACGGCCGTCAATCACGCTCTCGGTATCGAACTTCGTTTTTCCGATGTCGTATATAACGAAAGTAGTCTTTTCATACGGTTGGTACATATCATCAATAAACGGGACGAAAAGCGCGAGATAAAAATATTTTTTAATCAGCAGTTCCATATCAGCGAACTCGCACGCGGCGATACGGCGTATTTCTCTCCTGACGTACATGCGTGCATCCATTATAAGGGCAGGCGGGTATTTCTCATCTCGGGCAAAGCGGATGGGAAATTTTTTGACATGTACAGTGTCGGGCTTCTGGGTATCGAAGGCAAAGAGGGAACGTGGGCCGATGCGCAGGATGGCGTACTTTCTCAAAATCCGATCGAACACGGTTCGGTCGACTCCGTGATCGGATTCTCGCTTTTCTTCAACGGGAACGAAGAAAAGGAAATCACGTACTGGATCGCTGCAGGAAAGAAGTACAAGGACGTCATGACGCTTCACAAGGATATCAATACTCGCGGCGCGCATCATCTCCACAAGACCACGACCGATTTCTGGCATGCGTGGGTCAATGAACGCGACATCTCGTATTGCGGATTGGGAGAAGAAGTCATCGATCTTTTCAAGCAATCGCTTTTTGTCATGCGCGCGCACACCGATAACGGCGGAGGAATCATCGCATCGAGCGACTCCTCCATCCTCCAATACGGACGTGATACGTACAATTACGTCTGGCCTCGCGACGGATCCTATATTGCATCGGCGTTTCTGCGTGCCGGATATACCGATCTCAGCGAACGATTTTATGCATTCTGCAATGACATTATCACCGAAGACGGATATCTTTTGCACAAGTACCGCTCCGACCGATCGCTCGGTTCTTCGTGGGAACCATGGATACAAGAAGGTAAGCCGCAGCTGCCGATCCAAGAAGACGAGACCGCGGTCGTCCTGACGACATTGTGGGAGCATTATGACCGTACCAAAAATCTCGAATTCGTCGAAAGCATCTATAATTCATTTATCAAGAACGCCGCCGATTTTTTGTGCGATTATCGCGATAAAAAGACCGGCTTACCTAAAGCAAGTTTTGATTTGTGGGAAGAACGGTATGGCATATTTACCTATACTGCGGCATCGGTGTACGGGGGACTGATGGCTGCGTCGCGGTTTGCTGCCATGCTCGGAAAGGAAACTCCTGCGCGCAAATGGCATGCGACTGCGGAAGAAGTACGAAGCGGCATCCTTACATATCTATATGACAAGCAGGAGGGGCAGTTCCTCAAGTCCATACACATTGATGATAAGGGCGAGATCGTACAGGATCGTACCTTCGATGCATCGAGTGCGTATGGCATATTTCGTTTCAAAGTTGTAGACGCGCACGACGCACATCTTGCGCGTGCCGTAAGTTTGACGCTTGACCATCTGACGATCCGCACCGACGTGACCGGTATCGCCCGCTACGACGGCGATCAATATTATCGGGTCAATGCAAACGTACCCGGCAATGCATGGTTCATTCCTACCTTTTGGTATGCTCAATACACGATCGCTCGCGCGGAAACCAACAGTGACTTAGACCCGGTGCGCGAAGCATTTTCCAAAATCAGACGTTTCGCAACATTTGCTGGTATGTTTTCAGAGCAGCTTGATCCGCTCTCGGGCACGCCGCTCTCGGTCTCGCCTTTGGTCTGGAGCCATGCGGAATTCGTGCGTCTGGTACTCGACTATGTCGAAAGATTGCAAGCGCTCGGTCTTTGCAGTATCCCCAAGGATTCATAAAAAAGAACCCTTATCTGAGGTATACTAGAGGGTATATGACACATCTTTTGATACGTCTTTTAGTGCTCGTCTTTTCGTTGCTTCTGGTGGCACGCGTCGTGCCAGGAGTGGAGCTGAATGACTTGACTACAGCCGTATTTGTTGCGATTGTTTTAGGTCTTTTAAACGCGACCGTCCGTCCCGTTCTGGTCCTGCTCACATTGCCAGTCACGATACTGACACTCGGTTTATTTATCTTTGTGCTCAATGCACTCATGTTTTGGCTCACAAGCATGTTGGTGCCCGGCTTCAGTGTAGACGGTTTCTTGCCGGCATTTCTCGGCTCGCTCCTTCTCTCGCTTATAAGCATCCTGGTCAATCGCTTGATCCATTAATACTCGTTTTGCCGAGATAGCTTGCCATAAAGCTGTTTTTTTGACATAGTACCTTTATGGCATTTCTCGATGAACTCACTATTTATGCGAAAGCCGGTCGGGGAGGCGACGGGGTTGTACGATGGCGGCATGAAAAATATAAAGAATTCATGGGACCGGCAGGAGGCGACGGGGGTAAGGGCGGCGATGTCTACGCTCTTGCCATACGCGATGTGGCGGCGCTTGCGAGCCTTGCCCACCAACGTGACTATAAAGCCCAGGATGGAAAACCTGGTGGCAATAACAGTATGACTGGAAAGGGTGGAGCTGACCTTATTATTCCGCTTCCGATCGGTTCGGTCATCAGGGCAACTGACATCGATAAGGTGTGGGAGTTAACTCAGGATGGTCAAAAAACACTCCTCCTTGAAGGAGGATCGGGAGGTTATGGAAACGAGCGCTTTAAAAGCCCAAGCAATCAAAGGCCTCAGGAATTCACGTCTGGACGAGATGGTCAATCATCGAAATTTGAGATAGAGCTACAGCTTTTTGCGGACGTCGGACTTATCGGTCTTCCCAATGCCGGCAAGACGAGTTTACTCAATGCGCTTACCAAAGCAGGTGCAAAAGTAGGGGACTATGCTTTTACTACCCTCGACCCCAACCTCGGAGCCTTTCATGGATATGTGATCGCGGACATCCCGGGTCTTATCGAAGGAGCCTCTTTAGGCAAGGGCTTGGGACATAAATTTTTGCGGCATATAAAAAGAACACAATTCTTGATTCATTGTATCTCGGCTGAACGAGAAGATCCTTTTCATGACTATGAAATTGTGCGGTCTGAACTTGCTTCATTCGACAATCTCGGCGATAAGAAAGAATTCGTATTGATCACCAAAACCGATCTTATATCCGAAACTGACTTAAAAAAGATCTTGCAAGATTTTTCTCTGCGAGGCATGGACGCCCAACATCTATCCATTCTCGATGAACAAGCCTTAAAGCGCTTCGGTACTTTTCTCGTACATGAACTTCAAAAAGTAAACCAAGCTCAGGACTAGATTTCTCTGAACTTGCTCCTCCATACCCGATAGGGTATGCTGTGGACTATGTCCGAGTACAAACCTACCATAGGCCTTGAAATACATGCAGAACTCAAGACTGCTACCAAGATGTTCTGTAATTCAAAAAACGATCCAGATGAGACCCGTCCCAATATCAACGTATGTCCTATCTGCTTTGGACACCCGGGCACCTTGCCAGTCATCAACAAAAAGGCCGTTGAGCATGTCTTGCGCGTAGGTGTGGCCGTAGGCGGCGCGCTCGCTGATTTCACTGAATTTGATCGTAAGAATTATTTTTATCCTGATATTCCCAAAGGCTACCAGATCAGTCAGTACAAGTACCCGCTCATAACCGGTGGCAGCATCAATGGCATAGCCATCACGCGCATCCATCTGGAGGAAGATACGGCGCGTTCAAGTCATGAGCACGGAGACGCAAGTCTCGTCGACTTCAACCGTGCTGGACTTCCGTTGATGGAGCTGGTCACCGAACCCGTCGTTCACGATCCAAAAGAGGCCGCCGATTTTGCACGAGAGTTGCAACTCATTTTACGCTACTTGGGTGCGAGTGCCGCCAATATGGAAAAAGGGGAGATGCGTGTCGAAGCCAACGTATCAGTCGCGAAAGGTTCTGCACTAGGCACGAAAGTCGAAGTAAAGAATCTGAACTCCTTTAAATCGGTCGAACGTGCGATAGTCTACGAGATCAAACGTCAGTCGGAGTTACTTGACCGGGGAGAGGTAGTCGTACAGGAGACGCGAGGCTGGGACGATGCGACACAAAAGACCTTTTCTCAACGCATAAAAGAGGAGTCACATGACTATCGTTATTTTCCTGATCCTGATTTGCCTAAGTTAAAGATATCCGAGATTGAAGAATTCAATGTATCTCGTTTACGCGAGACATTACCAGAGCTTCCAATTGAGCGACGAAATAAGCTTAAGAGCGAATATGGTCTTCCAAAAGACATAACCGAAATACTGGTCCAAGACGCTTCGGTAAAAGATCTTTTTGACCATACAGTAAAACTTTGTAACCACGATAAAGGACTTGTAGGGCTTGCTGCAAATTATATTACCTCGGATATTCTGGGTATGCTTGCCAAAGACTCATCTTTATCTCTTGAGCGGATAACACCTGAAAATATTGCGACGCTTGTTACCATGCTTCAAAAAGGTCTCATTTCTTCACGTGGAGCCAAAGATATCCTGGCCATTCTCCTCAAAGAGTCAGGTGATGTCGAAGAGGTAGCAAAACAGCACAATCTGCTCCAACAAAGCGATGAAAAAACACTCATTACGGTAGTAGATCAGATCATACAAGAACAGTCGGAAGTCGTGACCGCTTTCAAACAAGGAAAAGAGTCCTCGCTTCAATTTCTCGTGGGGCAGGCGATGAAGCGTTCCAAAGGTGCAGCCAATCCCCAAATGCTTCAAAAAATCTTCAGGGATCGAATCCTGGGGTAAGTGTTTTCGCTATCTACCCCGTCACTACATACCCTCCGCTCCCTGCAAAGCGACTACGCTACAGGTATGTAGTGACGGGATAACTGTAGTGTTTTCCACAGCTTTGCTATTTATCTCGTCCGAACGATCTTGTATACTATAGCTATGGAACAATCGCTTTTTTTCGAGGGGAAGGAGTATGTCTCGTCAAAACGAGCAAGCCAGATCAGCAAATATACCAAGGACTACGTGGGACAACTTTGCCGTGGGGGAAAGCTCAACGCAAAACTTGTCGGAAGAAATTGGTATGTCGACCTCGATTCACTCCATACTCATATGGGCGACTCTTCAAGCAGACCAAAAGAGAGTTCAGTGCAAGATTTTCTTAAAAAAGATCTGACGATAGGCAACGAAGACAAAAAACCTCAAAAAACCTCATTTTTTGTAAATCATTTCAAGCAAAAACACGCACAAGCGGTAAAAAAGGATCCTCAGCTTGCCTGGCGGGAAATCGATCATAACCGTAAGCAGGAAAAAATCCTCACCGACATGGATGTCGCATACGAAGAAGGTTCACCCATCTTCTTTGCAGACGAGCGGCCGCTGTATCCGACTCCGCTGAGGTCTACTGATCATAGCAATAAAAACGAAGAAAGTGATGACCAATCTCTGGAGAAAGATCAGCAAGAAAACCAGGATAAAGAATCCGATACGACTATATTTTTCAAGGCGAATTTGGTATCTGGCAAAAGTCATACAAAGTCTGTAGTCTCACCGATACAACTGCGGACTACCAATCGACAAAGTTATGAAAAAAAAGGGAAGTCTCTAGACAGCATTGTCCCCACTTCACGTCCCTCGCACGTTCGAACGAACGCTCGTTCGAACGTTCATCCACGCTCTACGAGCAGAAGAAAGAAATCCTATGTAAAAGCATACGGGCTGGTATTGATTGTCCTGGGTACTGCCTTGCTTGCCGGATCGGTATTTATGTCACTGCGTGGTGTCGGATCTATGAGTTACACTGCACAAATCTACACCGCGACCAATAACAATTGATTTATAAGTACCTATTTCTTCGTTATATACCTGAAGCGTAGTCGCCTGGCAGGGAGCGGAGGGTATGTAACGAAGAAATAGGTATCGATTTATACACATCATTATTGCCAAATAAAAGGCAAGTATTTGCTATAATTGCCACATGCGGGCATATTTTTTTGCGTATGTTTTTTTGACTTTGCTTGGCCTGACTTTTTTGACGCCTGTGGCAATGGCGCAGACGTACATGGATAGCGCGGTGGCAGCACTTTTTCCCATTGATGGGCAGGTGGATGACGGCGATATTATCTCATTCGATCCTGCAACGTCACGTTATTTGCGAACGAACATCGAGAATGACGAACATGTATTTGGCGTGGTCGTGGTCGATCCGACACTCTTTCTCTCCGAAGGACAGGCGGCAACCGGGACGCCGGTCGTGCGTTTTGGCGAAGTGATCGTCAATGTATCCGACATCGCTGGCCCTATCAATGTGGGCGATCTCATAAGTTCTTCGGTGATACCGGGCGTGGGTGAAAAGATCGATAAGTATAAACCTGGATATGTCTTGGGTATGGCACTAGAGCCCCTTGCAACGAGTACGCAAAGCCGGACAGCCGCCGTGGATGGGAAGACCGTATATCTCGGCAGGATACCGGTTGCTTTGCGTATCGGTGCATACACACCTCCCGCCTCGCTGATGCTTGGTGTGGGTGACGGTTCGGGTAGTGGCGGACCACTCAAAGAAGGGCAGATCGCAATCGAAAAAGGCGATGCGGTATTTACCGTGGATCGTATCACGCGCTATATCCTTGCGGCCTTTATCGCGATGTGCGTACTTCTCATTGCATTTCGAAGTTTCAAGGGATACATGACCCAAAGTATCATCTCGGTTGGACGAAACCCGCTCGCAAAGGCGTCCATACTTTCGATGGTATTTCTCAATAGCGTATTAATTATCATTGTCAGTATCATTGCTCTCATCATCGGAGCGGTGATCATCTATGCGCCATAATCTATGAATACATTATTGCAACAACTGAGCTTGGTCACGCCAACGCAAGCACTGCTCGTGCTGATCTTTTTGCTGCTTCTGGGAGTGTTCTTGCTCCAGATACGCAGTGCGCTGCGTATTCGCGCATATACCATTCCGGTCTATAAAAAAGCGATTCAGACGACCGAAGAAAAGGCGAAAGAACTCATCGCCAAAGCCACCCAAGAAGCAGAGTCATTGCGGACAAAAGTGCAAAGTGAGATCATGCAGGCCACCAAATCGGATGAAGCCGAAGTGACGCGTATCCTCAAGTCCTACGACGAGCGCCTCGCGCATCTCATTGACCATCTCTCTTCCGGACTTGATAAGGAAAACGCGCGCGCGACGCTCCATTTCATCGAGACATTGCAAAAGATGGAAGCGCATGTAGCAAGCGATGCCAAGCAGACGCACGAAACCATGAAGGCCTCACTCAAGCAGTCAGGGGAGCTCTTCGATCGCCTCTCGGGCGAGATCCAGCAAGTCGAAGACGGGATCAAGCATCTCATGACGGCGCTCGTCGAGGCGGCTACCGACGAGACGAGCAAAAATGTCGAACTGGTGAGGCAAGAGATGCGCAAGATCGGCACGCAGACCGCCTCATCGGTTACGTCGGTTGCAAAAGATCTCGAGAAAGTTCTGGAGCAGAATCTCGCGACGGAGTTCGCCTCGATTTCGACCGATGTCGAAAAATACCGCCGTGCACGCCTTGAGCTGGTCGATGAACGCATCCTGGTGATCATCGAAAAAACCGCTCAGATCGCACTTCAAAAAGAGCTTTCCATTCAGCAGCAATCGGAACTGGTCTATCGGGCCCTTGAAGAGGCCAAACAAACCGGTATCTTCGTATAAGTATGCTTCAAGACATTTTTCAACAACTACTTCAAAATACCTACACGAGCGACACGCTCTACCAGCGTATTCGATTTTTAAAGGAGTATTATGAAATGCACCTCTATTCGCAAAACGAACAGGAAAGAACCATTACTATAGAAAATTTCTGTGCTCAAAAGGGTGCCGATGCCGATACGCTACATGCGCTCACCGCATGGGAGCGTTACTTCCATGAGCACGCTTCCGGTGCGGAAGAAATCATAAAAACGCTCCATGAACTTGAACAGAACATACATCTGCTGCCGTCGGTCGTGATCTACCTCCCATTGATTTTCGATGATCAGGAGATCGCCAAGATCGCCGGTTGGTTTCGCGCCAATGTGCGCAAGGACATGATCCTTGAAGTGAAGATCGACGCCAACGTCACCGGTGGGTGCGCCCTCATTTGGAACAGCACCTATCATGATTTTTCTCTGCGATATTTTATGCGCAAAGAGCGGGCAGGGATCGTAAGCATGCTCAACGCATATGGCTCTCCAAACTGACGAACAACTCAGGCACGAGGTCGGTTACGTGCGCTCGGTAAAACAGTATCTTCTTGCGCTTGAGGGGCTTCCGTCGGCACGTATCAACGATATCATCACCGACGAACAAACGGGCAAGCGTGCACTCATCGTGGGCATCACCGAAGACCATGCGGAGGCGATGCTGCTTGATCCTTTGGATCTGCGCCCCGGGCAACGATTCGCGCTCTCAGATCAAAAACATCAGCTTGCGTTCGGTGAATATCTCTTGGGGCGGGTGGTCAATACGCTCGGCGAACCTATCGACGGCAAGACGGGCTTTCCGCTCAAGAATATGCCACTGTCGCTTGAGGACGAAGCGAAAGGGATCAGTTTTCGCGACCCGATCAATGAGCAATTTCTCACCGGCATGTCGATGATCGATACGCTTCTGCCCATCGGGAAAGGGCAGCGGCAACTCCTGATGGGGCCGGTGCGCAGCGGTATCGATGTTTTTCTCAAGGAAGTCATCCGCAATCAGGAGCATGGAAATACCGTCTGCATCTATGCCGCTATCGGACGGCCGCTCAGTTATATACGCGAGTTTGCATCCGACCTTTTGCAGGGTCCTGCGGCGTCGTATACCGTAGTCATTGCCGCACCGTCTGACGAAACGAGCCCTCTCATCAGCATCGCCCCTTCGATAGCGCTTCTCATGGCGGAATATTTTCGTGATCGCGGCAAAGAGGTGCTCCTCATACTCGATGATCTCTACACGCACGCAAAGTATCTGCGCGAGATCGCACTCTTGCAAGGGAGGCTGCCTGGAAGGGAGTCGTATCCTGGGGATATTTTTTACCAACATTCCCACCTCATCGAACGTGCGGGCAACTATACCGGCCGCGGACCGATCACGCTTCTGCCGGTGTTGCAATCGGACATAGAAAATTATACCGACCTTATCACGACCAATGTGATGGGAGCGACCGACGGCCATTTATCGTTTTCGGCAACCTTGTTTTCAAAGGGCGTCTTTCCTCCCATTGCGCATCAGGAGTCGGTCACGAGAGTCGGCAAGCATACGCAACGTCAGGTGCAAAAGGAACTGTCCACCGCGATCACGTTGTCCCTCGCGCAGTATCGCGAACAGGAACGTTATACACACTTCGGCGGGCAGGGGACGGATGAATCACGTGAGATACTGCTGCGCGGTATGGTGCTCGAGGAATTGCTTTCACAAGAGACCGGTAGCCGCATCAATCACGACGCGCAGGCGATCGTGCTTGGCTTACCGCTGACGACTTTTCTCAAGAATCACGATCTGGGTTTTTTCAAGAAGTACAAACAGCAACTCTATTCGGTCGCGCAAGAGCATAAGGACTTGGCACAGCTGCGCAGTATGGTCGCAGAGAAAAAAACGGTACAAGAGTTTCTGAAGCAACTGGAATCAAAAATAACCGTCATTGAAAAATCATGCCAGTAAAACAAGAACTCGATATTCTTCATGATCTGGAGACGGCGAAATTCATCACGAGTTCGCTGCGGGGACTGAGCGCGCTCGAGCTCAAACGGTACCGCGATCGTTTCGAACGTAACGCCAATTTTTATACCGAACTGCAGATCCTTTATTATCTCGTCAGGCAAATAGCGAAGCGACGGGGAAAGCAATCTGTCCTTCCGAAGACCGGTGGAGGTGCGCTCTATGTGGCGTTTACGTCGAACAAACATTTCTACGGTTCGCTCAATAACGACGTGATGTGGGAATTTTTAAAGAAAACCGGTACCGATGATGAGTGCTGTATCATCGGGCAGACGGGCAGCGTGTTTTGGAAAAAGTACGGCAAGAAAAGAAAATCACTCGAATACATCACCTTTGCGCAGGATGCGCCGACGCGTCAGGAAATGCTCGATTTTTTGGCGAACGTCGCACGGTATGCGCAGGTCTTTGTTTTTTATCCCGGCTTCGTGAGCGTCATCAAGCAACAGGTACAGTCTCTCGACATCACGTATTCGGAAGCGCCAAAAGAAGAAAGTCCGATCATGACGTTTGATTACATTCTCGAACCTGAGATCGCCGGCATGTCATATTTTTTTGAAACGCAGGTGCGATTGCTTTTGTTTGAGCGTATGCTTTTGGAAACACAGCTCTCGCGCGTGGCCGCCCGCCTCGTCAAAATGGACACTGCCGACGAAAATGCGGGTGCGATGATCAAGAAGCAAAAGGTCAAAGTCAATCGTGCGTATGGCAGCCTGTCAGATGCGCGGTTGCTCGAGATCTTCACCAGTTACCTACAATGGAAAAAACATCACTAATAAAAAAAGTACCCCAGAAAGTGGGAAGGATACTGGGCGTACGAGGCCAGATCGTCACGATCGGTTGCGAAACCGACTATCGGCCACCGTTGCGCGAGGTCCTCACCTCACCCGACGACCCATCGGTGCGACTCGAAGCGTATGTCTACGCAAGTGACCGCGAGCTCCATTGCTTGCTGCTTTCCGACCACAGTGTACTCCACCGCAACATCGCCGTTGTTTCAACCGGTTCCGAGATCACCATACCGGCAGGTAACATTGTCTTAGGGCGGGCGATGGATCTGTACGGCAATCCCGAAGACGGCAAAGGTCCCATCGTCTCCGATATCATCCGTTCGATCCATTCCACGGAAATGAAAAGACAAATCACTCTCGGTAGCCATCATGTGGGTGAGCTCATTGAAACGGGTATCAAGGCGATCGACTTTTTTACGCCCACGCCCCGGGGAGGAAAAATGGTCTTGGTGGGTGGCGCAGGAGTAGGAAAGACGGTGCTCATGACCGAGATCCTCAGAAACCTTATCGCGAGCCATAACGGCGTTTCGATCTTCGCGGGTATCGGCGAACGTATCCGTGAAGGGCATGAATTGTGGAAATGGCTTGAAGAACAAAAACTGATGGAACGAGTCAATATGATCCTTGGTAGCGTCAACAAGAACGCCGCGGTACGTTTTCGTACGGCATCGTCAGCGAATGCGATGGTCGAGTATTTTCGGGATGAAGAAAAGAAAGACGTGCTCTTTTTCGTTGACAACCTCTTTCGTTTTTTACAGGCGGGAAGCGAGCTCTCCACGCTTCTCGAAGAGATACCATCGGAATTCGGATATCAGCCGACGCTTCAAGCCGAGATCGCGCAATTTGAAAGCCGTCTCATGAGTACCGATCATGCGCAGGTCACCGCAGTACAGACCATGTACTTGCCGGCAGATGAGCTCAACAATCCGGGTGTCGCGGCCGCGCTGCCGCACATGGACTCGATCGTCATTCTTTCGCGCGACATTGCCCAACAGGGAAGGTTCCCGACGATCGATCCGCTTCGTTCGCGTTCATCTTCGACCGATCGCACCCGCATCGGTGACAAGCATTACAAAGCGATCACTGAGACGATAGACATCCTACAGCGCTACGAGCAACTCTCACGCATCGTCTCCATCGTCGGCAAGGAAGAGCTCTCTGTCGAAAATCAGGTCATCTATGACCGTGGCCAGAAGATCATCAATTATATGACCCAACCTTTCTTCAGTGTCGAGATACAAACCGGCAGGGAGGGGAAATTTGTCAAACGCGAGAAGGTGGTGGATGACGTACAAAGCATCATAGATGGTCGCTACGATACCATTCCCGAAAGTGCATTTCTCTATCAAGGCGACCTGAGTAGCCTCCCTCGATCATGAGCAAAAGAGACAAGGCACTCTCCGTAATCGTTGCAAGTACCGACAAAGTCCTCTGGACCGGTATTGCGACGTCGGTCTCCTCGATTAATTCAGATGGTCCTTTTGACATACTTCCTGGCCACGCAAATTTCATTACCCTTATAGACAACAAGCCTATCAAAATCGTTACTGCCGACAAAAAGACTCTAATGTTTACTTTTAAGCAGGCGATCATTTTTATCGTTAGCAACAAGGTCAAGATATACGCTGAAGAATAAATATCTCGTACAAACGAGATATGAATTAAAATAAAGCTATTTAAGACAAATCTCGCTAAAACGAGATTATTTTTTGTATGTGGAAATGATATTTATTATCTCCATAATCTGCCGTATTAACTCATCTGGCTTAGCTAAGCCTTGTTGCGGATATTTTAGAGTAAGCTTTTTTAAAATTAAACCCTTGCCATAAGTCGACCTCACCTTGATTTATTATCCTCATTCCAAAACGATCATCCACTCAGATTTTTTTGAGTACCTTGTCTTCAAATAACAATAAAAAAAAGTAAAAAATTTCTAAAATTTTTCCTTCACTTTATCCACATTTTTTAATTAAAAAACCGTAGGTGATCATGGCGATGTATCTCATAATTAAGAGCATGAAATATTGCTATCGTTTCTCCGAAAAATGTAAGAAAATATAAAAATTTCGTCGCTTCTCCTTAGCTCTGCATGAATCAATTATTGGACATTGAAAATAAAAAATTTCTCTCGGCAAAAGATGCGGGCAAACGTATCTCGATGGCGTCTGATTACATCAGTCGTCTTTGTCGTGAAGGGAAGCTCAAAGGAAAAAAAATCGGACATGCCTGGTATGTCGAAGAGACCGATCTCGACCGCTATGCGTCCGAGCAGATGGCTGAGAAAAAACAGCGGTACGAAGAGTTGACGAAAAAAAGACAGGAAGAATATATTTCCCATTCACAAAAGGTGCAACTCGAACAAGACACACTTGAAATTCAAACTCAACCAGAAGCCCTGCAAACGATAGAATCCGCAAATGTCACCCAGAAGATTCCTCTCACACAGGTTATTCGTTCCCGATTCGCTTCGTTTCGATTTCCCGTTCTCAAATATGCTGCACTGGTACTTTTGGCATTTTTTACCGCGACAAGCATCGGTTTTGTTTTTGCCGATCCCTTACAAGATATGGGTCATGTTGCTAGCGCGTCGCTTGTCAAAGGCAATCAGCAAACCGCTTCGGTGATCTCGGCTTTCTTGGATCCGGTAAAAACGTTCGCATTGCGATTGTATGATGTGGGACGGACAGTCGTCGCTTCGCTTTTTGGAAAAGATCGATCGGTAGTTACGAAAACGGAAACGGCAACGGATGCTGCTCACTCCGAGCGTGTTGCGACCAGTACCGCTCCTGGCATCGTGACGAAAAATTCCACCGTTCTTTTGGGAACCAGTTCGGTTGCAACCAACATCGGTTCCGATGCATTGGAACGCCTTTTGACGATCAACGCCGACGTGCTTGTCAAAAAAAGCATCTCCATACAAGGGAACTCATCCGTACAAGGTAATGCAAATGTACAGGGTAACACCACGGTCGGTGGCAACAGTTCGGTTACCGGAGAGATCGCTGCCGGATCAGTGACGGTGCGCGGCAATGCACGTGTCACCGGCACGCTCGACGTGACGGGAGATACGCGATTGACAACGCTCACCGTAAGCGGCAATGAGACCATACAAGGGAGCAGCAGCATTGCGGGCCTATTAAGCGCGTCGGGAGGCATTATGACCGGTGGATCCGATATCAACGCTCAGGGTGGGTCGGTATTTGCGCGCAATATCATCAACAGTCTCGTCGCGGGACGCAACATCACCATCGACGTTAGCGATCCGAACAATCCTATCATCTCGGCGCGTTCAAGCGGCGGCGGTGGAGGCGGCAGTGCCGCGGGCGTGTCATCGCTGCAGGGCCTCACTGGAGCGCTTACCTTTACGGCTGGCAGCGATATCACGATCACCGGACTCACCTTCAACGTCGTCTCGACGCTTCAGAGCGTACGCGCACGCGGCGGATGCGCAAACTGTATCACCGAAGACGATGTTGGATTTTCAAACCTGAGTGTCGGCACCACCTCGACGCTCACGACCTACATCAATCTCGGCGCTTCAAGCGGAGAAAGTGGTTTCGGAATTCGTGCCAGCTCGACCGGCATCATCGAAGTCAAAAATGACGGAGGCTCCTGGTCGACGATAGGCTCAGGCGGTAGCGGCACGGTCAATGCCGGCAGCGCCGGAGCGCTTGCATTTTATCCGGGTGCCTCGACGCTCGTGGACGATGCCGCGGGACTATTTTTCGATGCTGCGAACGTACGTCTCGGCATCGGCACGACATCGCCGTATGCGAAACTTTCCGTCGCGGGCGATATCGTCGCCGGTACGATGAGTGCGACTACGTCGACCTCGACCTTTGCGGGGATCAACCTCACCTCAGGTTGTTTTGCCATCGGTGGCAATTGTATCTCGTCTGCAAGCGGCATCACGTCGCTCAATGGTTTGACTACCGCATCGCAGATATTCGCATCTTCTTCGGCAGGAACCGATTTCGCGATCATCTCATCGGGCAGTACGCATACGTTCCAACTTCCGTCGGCATCGGATTCCGCACGTGGACTTTTGACCGCAAGTGATTGGAGTATTTTCAACAACAAAGTTTCAAGCACGAGTATTGACACCTTAGCCGAACTCGAAACCTTACAAGGTGGTATCAACATCATCCAATCAACGGAGATCGACACCTCTGCAAAACTTGCGGCACTCCTCTCCGACGAAACCGGTATGGGACAAGTACTCTTCAATACCAATGCTACGGCTACGGGTCTTTCACTGGCATCGACAACACTCACGGGACTGACCATCTTTGGCAATGCAACGGGCACGAATCTGTCGATTGGTGGAGTGGCGTCGACCAGTCAGCTTGTGGTCTCAGGAACGGCAACCTCAACCTTTGCCAATGGCATCCAACTCCTCTCAGGTTGCTATCGCACTGCCGACGGTTCTTGTTTGGTGAATTCTTCAATCACTTTTGCAAGTGACTGGATCCAACAAATCAACTATGGGTCACTTGCACTCACGCCATCTACAACGATACCGGTGTGGATCAAAGGAAATCTCTATGCATCAAGTAGCGCGGTGATCGCCGGCAACGTCAGGGCTGATACGTTTACTGCAACGGGTACGAGCGCCTCCATCCTGCCATACGCATCATCAACCGCACTGTCAGTCAGTGGTACCGGCTACTTCGGTACCCTCAATACCACCAATCTCATCATCGGTGGTGACAGCTTCAACGATCTAACCGGCAATGGCCTCTCGATCGTTGGTAATGCACTCACCTGCAATACTGCGAATGGTTCGACATTCGGGTGTCTCACTTCAAATGATTGGACGACATTTAACAATAAGATATCCTCGTCTTCTCTGTCTGGCGCCGCACCGATCACCTACAATCCGTCAACGGGTATCATCGGCTTTGACTTTTCAACCAATAATGTCTGGACGGGCCACAACCGATTCGTCACCGCTTCGACGACATTACTTTCAACACTCGATACGGTATATGTGGGGAAGAATGCAACCACCACTATCACCGGCGACCGCGCCACCTCCACCATCGCAGGTGGCCTCACGATCACCGACATCATCAATGTGGGTTCCACTACGGCAACCTCTACCTTTGCAAATGGCCTTCGTCTTTTGAGTGGTTGCTACCAAACTGCCGATGGTACGTGTCTTGCCAACTCCACGCTCACATTCGCAAGCGACTGGGTACAACAGGTACACTACGGATCACTTGCACTCACACCGTCTTCGACCATTCCCGTCTGGATCAAGGGCAATTTGTATGCTTCTTCTTCGGCGGTCGTTGCGGGAAGTGTTACCGCAGATTCGTTTGTTGCAACCAATACGGGCGCCACCTCAACCTTCCAAGGTCTTGTCACTGCTTCGGCATCTTCAACCAACCTCACGATCAGTAACAGCTTCTTCCAGTCAGGATTTGGAAGCGGCTGCACCGGCTCCGAAACCGAAACGGTATTGTACAACGCCTCCACCGGCAAGTTCTCCTGCGGTACCGATGCTTCAGGTGCAGGTACCGCCGTCTCGGTGGTACAAGAGGGCAATGTTGATGTGGTTAACCCTGCCCTCAGTCTCGACTTCGCTGCCAACGACTTCATCGTCACCAATGACGGTGGCACCGAAGCCGATGTTGCCATCGACTACACCAACTCCGGCATCACACGTAAATCACAAAACGAAACCATCACGGGCAACTGGATCTTCAACAATGCGCTGACCACCTTCACCAATGCTTCGTCATCGAAACTGGATGTGTATGATTACCTTGCGGTGGGAAGGAATGCGACGACGACGATTCGGGGTGATCAGGGAACTTCGACATTCGCGGGCGACATATCGGTCGGCTCTTTGTTCGTTTCTTCAACCACCGCCACCTCTACCTTCGCCAACGGCATCCAACTCCTTGGCGGTTGTTACCGTCAAGCGGATGGCTCATGTCTCACCAATTCAACGATCACCTTTATTTCCGATTGGATCCAACAAATCAATTACGGATCGCTTGCACTGACACCTTCCACAACGATACCAGTGTGGGTGAAAGGGAATTTGTATGCGTCATCGTCAGTGGTTGTGGCAGGTAACGTGAGAGCGGATACCTTTACGGCAACTGGTACCAGCGCGAGCATCTTGCCGTATGCAAGTTCGACTGCTTTGACGGTATCGGGTACCGCATCGACATCCAACCTTATCGTATCCAATACTGCTACGTTCAATACGCTTACCATCGGCGGTGACACGTTCAACGACCTCACGGGCAATGGACTGACCGTTGCTGCAAATGTCCTCACCTGCGCAACGGCAAACGCCTCGACGTTTGGTTGTTTGACTTCTGCAAATTGGACGGAATTCCAAGGAAAAATTTCTTCCTCTTCGCTCGATACTTCGCTTAAACTTGCAAACCTTATAAGCGATGAGACAGGTTTTGGCCAACTCATGTTCAACAACAGTGCGACAGGTACGAATCTGACGCTTGCCTCCACTACCCTCACAGGACTCACCATGTTTGAGAATGCAACGGGCAACAACCTGTCGCTCAGTGGAGTAGCATCCACTTCACAGCTGGTGGTCTCCGGCATCAGCACTTCTACTTTCAACGGCGGCATCAGTATTCAAAACGGCACACTGTATGTCGGTTCAACGACTGCAACCAGTACGTTTGCAAACGGCATCCAACTCCTCTCAGGTTGCTATCGCACTGCCGATGGTACATGTTTGGTGAACTCCACGCTCACATTCGCAAGCGATTGGGTACAGGAACAAAACTATGGATCGTTGGCACTGACACCAAGTACGACAATACCGGTATGGATCAAAGGAAACTTGTACGCATCAAGCAGTGCGATCATCGCTGGGAATGTCAGGGCTGATACGTTTACGGCAACGGGTACGAGCGCCTCCATCCTGCCATACGCATC
>CAZDRD010000003.1:0-20526 GCA_964507945.1 uncultured Candidatus Saccharibacteria bacterium | reverse complement strand
GCTGCGAAAAATAAGCTGGAGCAAGTAAAATTTGAGGCGCAACAAACGGTCGAAGCGGCAAAAGCGACAGCAGAAGCACAGCGTATTCAATCGGAAGCGCTCCAATCGCAGGGTGGAAAGGATTTCGTACAACTCAAAGCGGTTGAGAAATGGGACGGTCATCTTCCGCAGCAGATGATTCCCGGAAGTGCCGTACCGTTCTTGAAATTGTAGTATCAAAACAGAAAGCGTACACTGTAAGCTCAAGAAAGATATAAAAAAATAACCACCTGATCAGGTGGTTATTTTTTTTGTTAGCTTTACTCGAAACCAAACAAAAGTTACCGCGCATCCGTGCGCTCCAAGATTTTGAATCCGTCCACGACTGCTTCGCAGAGAAAATCTTCCAGTTGGCTGTGATCATCGGTCGTCTGCGCTTTGTAGAGATAGGTGTAGTACAGTTGTTTTTGTTCTTGACGGATAATTGCCGGGGCGAAATTTGCGTTGAGCAACATTGCGTTCATAAGCAGACGACCAACGCGGCCGTTGCCATCAGAAAACGGATGGATCTGCTCAAATTTGCTATGAACACTGGCAGACAAGGCAACAATGTCTGTTGTTGTAGTAATGCGGGCCATAACTTCCGGTATCAATTTCGGTATGCTCATGTAATTGGCAGTTGGTAAATTGACTCCGGTAATTCTCACGCCGTGACTGCGATATACTCCTGCATCCGATCGAACACCGTTCATGAGCATGCTATGCAACTTCAGGACCAGATCCTCATCAACCTTTTCCTTTTTAGCGATATGGTCAAATACATAGTTAAGAGCGGTTTGGTGATTTTTAGCCTCCAGCTGTTCGGTTAGACTTTTGTTGGGCAGTGCTACGTTATCGAAAAGAATCGCCGCCGTATCCGGTTCGGTGAGGGTACTGCCCTCAATGCTGTTGCTATGGTACGTGAGCTTGAGAATAAATTGATCGCGAATGTCCGGGTTATTGAGTATTTCAGTTACAACATTTTTATGCGCGGACGACTTCTGTTGAATAGCTTGTTTTTTGGCGGTCAATTGATCAGAGGGAATCGTTTTCTGTCCTGTCACTTCCAAAAAGAGCTCATCAATGAGGGCCTGCATCTTTGGTCGGGGAGTAGCCTTGCTGGTCCACCAACTGTTAAAGGCGACGAACGATACGCCGAACTGTTCAGCCAGCTTGGTCTGAGTTACCCCCAGCATTTTTTGGATGATCTCTAGTTTTTGACGAGTGTTCATAGGTAAAAGAGGTATCTATCGGGATATTTACTATTCTACCAAACTTTATAAAGTTATGCAAAATGCGGAAACTATATAAAGTTAGTAAACCAAGCTACAGAAACACTAGACAGTTGTATATAAAAAAACACACCCCGCTTTCGCGGGGTGTGTTTGAAGAGGCCATTGCTACCGATTAGTTTTTGATGACCACCGTTGCCTGTGCGGTGTTGTTGGCCGCATTGTCGGTTTCGACACCGGGCAAGATGGTGATCTTGATCGTGCCGGTACTTTCTTTGAGTATCTGGTCAAAGCCCAGTACGAATTGGATCTTGTCGCCGGCATTGAGCGACGGCTGGAGCGGAGAAGCATAGCGGAAATCGCTGTCGCCTTCGATCGGAAGGTTTGCGGTAAATCCCCACGGGCCTGTTGGTTGTCCCCCTTTGTTCTCGACGACGAACTTCACGGCACCGCGCGATGCGGTCGGGATCTGAGTCGTCTGAACGAATTCATTGTTGCCGAGAGATACGCCCGTGCCGATGATCGTCACTGCGAGGTCTGAAGGGCCAGTTGCGACCGGACGTACGGGAGCTGGGGTGTATACCGGCGTTTCCGGAGCTGATGCCGCAGGGCGGGTCGTCGGCTTCTGAGCCGCCGCGGGCTTGGTGGTCGTCGCGGTCGTTGTCGCATCGCTTACGACCGTGAAGAGTGCGGTGTCTTTATCGTCGGAAGAAGGCTCGCCGTTTGCGTCGAGGCTTGCGACGGTGATATAGACGTCGAGGTAACGAGTATTTTTGCTTGTCGGTACGATAGTCACCGTACCGCTTGCGGAGGTGATTGAGGCCGGAGTGCCGCATGTGGCATGGGTAGTACTCGCAGCGTCACCGTTTTGTATCGCAAAGGATGCCTCCTCGTCTTTACATTCATAACTGATGCGGTAACGATCATCGCCCGTATGGTTGATCGAGAGTGTCAGCGGTTCGTCTGAGTTGACGACGGTCTTGTCCAAAGTGACTGAAAGCTCGCTGTCCTTGGTGTGCGAGAAGAGCGACGAAAGGGTCACTGCCGCGCCTCCATCACTCATACGTGAGATGACCGAAGGAACCGTGCGCAACGCCTGCACCGCAAGCCATGCCGCGCCAGCCAAAAGGGCAATAAGCCCCACGATGGCAAGCACCTTGGTGACGTTCTTTGCCGTCTTTTCGTTTTTCTTGTCTTGTTCCTGTTCAACTTGATTCATAAGGCTCGTGTTAACCCCTAAAAGTAATATCCCTATTATTAACATACTTCATTATTTTTGTCAAATGCCGCTGCGCCTGGGCTACTCTTGGGACATTTGACAAAATATAAAATGTATGCTAAACATACTACATTACGACTTAATCGACACTCGAAAAAGTGCGTGCATTATGCCATATAACCGAAATAACACAAACGTGTCTCTGACTATGTTCAGCGGCATTCAACAGGAGATAGATCGCATCATCGAGAAGGCGGGGTCTTTCTTTTACGATGAGGAAGAGATCGAGGAGGTGGTTTTGGAGCAGATGGAGGGCGGCGAGATAACGGGCGAGATCTCGCTCCTCAAGCGCAATGCACACACGTATGCCAAATATCCCGCCGTTTTCCACGGTAAATACAGCATTCCCAAGCATTGGGTGAGTGACGAAGAAGTGGCAAAAGCGGTCATTATAGAAGACAGCCCTAACAAGAAGCGGCAGAGCCGTTATAAGGGTGTCGTGCGACATCTCTATAAGGAACTTGCGTTTTGATTGACAAAATTATGTTTTCTGTTATAATATCTAACAGTAGACAACTAAGAAATTATCTGGCACAGTAGCACCAGAGTTATGACCAACACCGAACACGCCAACAAAATAGTTACGGAAACAGTCGCCGTACGGACGATCGCGGTATTTTTGCTTATGTCGCTTGGGCTTATCGCGACCGGTATCGTACCCGAGGCGCCCAAGACTATGGCCGATGCACAGGAGGCGCAGGCGCTTGCTCAAACGGCAACTCCGGTGGCGGACGTTTCCAACGAATCTCCGACCCCTCTGCGCGTGGTCATCGAAGCGATCGGTGTAAACGTCACGGTCTCATCGCCTACGAGTACCAATGTGACCGTGCTCGATGAGGCATTGCTCAAAGGCGCGGTGCGGTATCCCGGATCGGGCACTTTGACGGAGAACAAGAACATGCTCATCTTCGGGCATTCGAGTCATTTGCCGGTCGTGCACAACAAAGCCTTCCAGGCATTCAATGATCTTGAAAAATTGAAACCCGGCGATGTGGTCAAGGTCGAGTCGAGTACCCATGCGTATTTTTATCGTGTGAGTTCCGTTCGGCTCGCGGACGCTTCGGAAGTGCTCGTACAATTCAACACGGGTACCAAGAAACTGACGCTCTCGACCTGCGACACGTTCGGCAAGAAATCGGAACGATTCGTCGTCGAGGCGGATTTCGTCGGTAAGGCCCCGCTTTCGGAGCAATAACAGATTATTAAAAACCATTATCAAGAGAGTCATTTATCAAAACGATCATGAAATACATTCACGGACACACAGCAAGCATATTCAAAAAGACCGGCGTCGCGGTACTGCTTATCACGGCGGTCATCGGCACGCTCTATGTCGGCGAGGCCGCATTGTCGGGCGACGCGCACGTGCCGTTTGTCGATGCGTGGAACTGCGAGTCAATGACGGCGACACCTGCGACGATCACCGAAGGACAGTCTTCGACGATCGCGTGGAAATTTTCCAATGACAAGGGAGTCACGGTGACGATCGACCAGATCCCGGGCAAGACATGGACCGGTGTGTCGGGCAGTACATCGGTTTCTCCGACGGCGACTACCAAATATACCGCGGTCGCGCACAAGACCGGTACGACAGGCACCATGAAGTGCAGTGTGACCGTTACGGTCAAACCCGCACCTGCGCCGCTTCCGGTTTGTACGCTTACGACCGACAAAGCCGAGATCGAAGAAGGGGCAACGGCAAAACTGACGTGGACCTCTGGCAACACGGTGAGCGCAACTATGGATAATGGCGTGGGTACGATCGCGCTCAATGGCTCTCGCGATGTGACGCCCGCTGCGACCACGATCTACAAAGCGACCTTTGCCAATAAAGATGGCAAGAAAGTCACCTGCGATGTTACGGTGACGGTCAAACAAAAGCCCGCACCTGCGCCGCTTCCGGTCTGTACGCTTACGGCTGACAAGACTACGGTCGAAGAGGGACAGTCCGCAAAACTTACCTGGACTTCTGAAAATGCCGTTTCTGGTGTTATGAATCAGGGCATTGGCTCGATTGCTCTCAACGACTCTCGCGACGTGACGCCTACCGCAACCACTACCTATCAGGTAACTTTTAAAAACAAAGACGGCAAAGAAGTATCGTGCGAAAAAACGATCGCGGTGACACCCAAACCTGCTCCTCAACCAAGCGCCCCCGTCTGTTCGCTGACCATTTCGGCAAGTTCGGTCAACGTAGGCGATAGCGCGACGCTTACCTGGACTTCTGAAAATGTTGAAAGCGCAGATATCGACAATGGCGTCGGTAGTGTCGCAACAAGTGGTTCAGCAACAGTGACCGTAGGTGGTGCGACTACCTATACGGGTACGTTCAAAGGAACCAACGGCACCACGATCACCTGTGCCGCAAGTGTCAGTATCATTTCAAGCGGAGGAGGAGGTGATGGCGGCGGTTCATCAAGTGGTGGCGGTGCCGGTCCGTGCCGCAATTGCGGCAGCAACGGTGGTGGTTCAAGCAACACGAGCCGACCATCTTCTAATTCCGGCGGTAGCGTTACCAAAGAAGTATCACCCAACGTCGTACTTTCTTCCGCAGTCACGCCCGCACCGTACGTCTATCTTTCACAAGTGCCGTACACTGGTTTTGAGGCAGGGCCAATACTCACAGCAGTATTCTGGCTCGCGGTTCTAGCGCTTAGCGTGCTCATCGCCTATGTCATGAGTGTGCCGCAGCCATTGTCGCAGCTTGCCCGATTGCTTGCCCGCAAACACGAAACGGAAACGGTCGTTGCCTCGACGCTGCAACCGGCGATGCCTTCTTTCACCTCATGGAATATTCCCGCGACCACGGTTACTGCCGAGCATACCGTACAATTCGCAGCGGCATCCTCGGCGTCGTCGAACATCGATGACATCATTGAGGAACGCGCACAAGCCGATCATATCTTGCTCTCTCCTGAGGCGCTTCGTGCAGTCGCTATGGAAGCAGATCGCTCGTCGCTTGATCGCGAGGCATTCTTTACCGCTATCTTCGAAGAAGCAAAAGCGAGTTTCCCTCGCGAAGACGGATGGATCTTGCTCTCCAAAGAACGCATCAATGCCGTGCTTTCGGCGGTACGCAGCGTAAATGTTCGATCTGGAACTTCGCAAGCGGCTGAGCAGAAATCGGAAGCACGCACACCGTATTCTTCCGCCATGACCTACAAAGAAGTTGAGCCGAAAGCACAAGCAGTGCCTGCGCGTACATACGCTCCCGCAGACACGCGCCCTACGGTCGCATCGAAAGATGTTGCAGTGGCAGACTTCGTAGCATTCTTTGAACGTGGCGAGCAGCAGAAAGCGTTCGATGCATTGCGTGGCATGACGGCACAAGGTCGCGGCGAGCAATATGTGAAATCTCTCGTGCGCTCGCTCGATGATGTGTACAAAAACCGCATCGAAGGTGGCCGCGCCCCCGAGGCAGATCTCGCTCGTGCGACCGCTACCTGGTCCAACGCAGACTTTGAAGCAGTGCTCGGTACGCTCGTCGAGAGCGTCGATTGGAGCTACTCTTCAGCACGCGTCGGCACCAAGATCGCCCTTGCAAAAGTCTTCGAATACTTCGAAAGCAAGAAGGGGTAATCAAGCATAATTACATCTCTCATTAAAAACGAAACCCGCCTCTTCGGTGGGTTTCGTTTTATGACTTGAGATAATGCTGGATCCCATCTGCGAGTTTTTGTACCATACCGATAAATTTTTGTTCATCCGGTTCGAGGAGGGTCATCCGAAAGCCGTCATGGTGGCTGTTCATCCCCGACAAGGGGACGACGCAAATGCCGGTTGAGGCCATGAGGTAGTAGACGAAGCGCTTGTCGTTGGGGACGTTTCGCACTATTTCCTCGATATATTTTTTCGCTTCGGCATTTTCGATGGGCAAGGTCTGATCGTTACGCAGCACGTCCGGCTTGAAAATAGGGGAGACGTAGAATGCTCCTTTCGGTTTGGTTACCATAAGGCCGTCCACTTTTGAAAGTATATCGTACATAATGTCGGCTTTGTGTCCGTACTCTGCCGCGACTTTTTTCAGATGCGGCGCATAACGCGGGTCTGAAAAAATCTTGGGCAGCGCTTTTTGCGGCAAGGTCGTCGAACAGACTTCGAGTTGTTTGGCGTCGTTGAGCGCTTTGACATAGCGCGCGAAATTGGGATCGGCGTCTTTGTTGTAGAACTCAATCCAACCGCAGCGCGCGCCTGGCCACGGGATCTCTTTCGAGAGACCTTTCATCGCGATGCCGGGTACGCCGTCGAGCACCTGCGAAAGCGGGATCATGGGATTGCCGTTGTAGGTGATGTTGGCGTAGATCTCGTCGCTCATCACAAACAGGTCAAACTCGCGTGCAATGTCGACGATGCCCTTGAGGATCTCTTTGGGGTACACCGTACCGGTCGGATTGTCGGGATTGATGTAGAGGATACCCGAGATCTGCGGATTGTATTTTACTTTATTGTAGATGTCATCGAGGTCGGGCAGCCATTCTTTTTCCGGCAGCAGGTCATAGGTCAAATGCGGTGCACGCGCATGTGCACCTTCGGCTGATGAATGCGTGGGGTACGCGGGATTGGGACCAAGCACCCGTGCCACATGATGCAGGTAGAGAAAACTCGTCTGGATAGCATCGCCCAAGCCATTGAAAAAAAGGATGTCATCGGGCGTAATGACGGCACCCCCTTGCGCATTGCGCATGTCGGCGATGAACTGCCGCGTCGCAAGCACGCCTTTGGTGGGCGAATAGCCCCACGACGAATCGTCGTTGGCGACGAGGTCGGAGACGATGTCCTTGATCCACTGCGGCATCGGGCGACCCTTGGCTACGGGATCGCCGATATTTTCCCAATAGATCGGCATGCCCATGCTCTTTAGCTTCTCGCCTACGCCGACGATCTCGCGTATCTCGTACGTCAGTTCGTCTGCGCCCGGATGAACGATGTTGTTGCGCATATGGAAACTAGCATACACCTGCTTGCAAAAATTTCAAAAAAGTGTTTTAAAGTGCATAGTCAACCTTGTTGCAAGGGTGCTCTCATGTCCAGAATCCAAAGCGTTGATTTTACTTCCTTCAGTTTTGCAGTGATTAGGAGGGAGGATGGAAAGATTGAGGTGATCGTATGCGACGGGACAACCAAAGAAGAGGCCCGTAAGTCTTTAGAAGAGATGGGGGCTCCTCTGCCTGAAACGGTAGCCTTCATTGGCCCATCGTTGACAAGTGAGGAGATGCTACGTGCGTATGCATTACTTTCACTACTCGTAGACGAGTCATACGAAAGCGGGGAAGGATTAGTAAACATACTTTGCCATTTTATCTCCGAAGCTTTCATGGCCGGGTTTGCTGAAGGACAGAAAGTAAAACGATAGACTTCCACTTATGGTGAACATTTACGAGCCGCCAACGTTGGCGGCTCGAACTATTTTCGCGCTGTTATTTCTTTCACAAATGTTTCAACCACTTTCTCAATCGAAAGTCCTTCGGATTTTTTACCTTCTCGATTTTCAAGCGACATTGTTTTGGCTTCAATTTCTTTATCGCCGAGGACGATGTAGTAGGGGATTTTTTCGAGTTTTGCATTACGGATTTTTTTACCGAGGGTTTCCGGTGAGTCGTCAAGTTCGGCGCGAATGCCTGCGGTTTTAAGTGATTGGTATACTTCGCTTGCAAAATCCAAGTGCGTTTCGCCTATGGGAAGTATTTTTACTTGCACGGGTGAAAGCCAGAGGGGAAATGCACCGGCGTAGTGTTCGATGAGGAATGCGAACGTGCGTTCAAGTGCGCCGATCGCGCTTCGGTGGATCATCACCGGACGTTTCTTTGTTCCATCGGCGTCAACGTATTCGATATTGAATTTTTCAGGAAGTAGAAAATCCATTTGCGCGGTGAAGAGCGTATCTTCTTTTCCGTTGACGTTACGAGCTTGCACGTCAAGCTTGGGGCCGTAGAAAGCGGCTTCGTCTTCGGCTTCCGTGTACTGAAAGCCGAGTTCATCGAGCGCTTCTTTCATGGTGCGTTCTGCTTTTTCCCAAAGCGCGTCATCGGGGTAGTACTTCTCTTTGTTGTTTGGATCACGCTTGGAAAAACGGTACGATACGATGTCGATAAGACCGATACCGCGCATGCCTTCCTCGATCATGCGACAGACATTTTTGAATTCTTCCTTGAGGCCTTCGGGTGACACGAAAATATGCGCATCGGTAAGCTGGAATTTTCGCACGCGAATCATACCCATGAGCTCGCCCGACTTTTCATAACGGTTATAGTCGGCGATCTCGGCATACCGTACCGGCAAGTCTTTGTAACTGATCGGATGGCGCATGAGGAGGCGGATGTGGTGGGGGCATGCCATCGGGCGCAGGTAAAAAATCTCACCATCCATGTCGATGGGTGCGTACATGTTTTGTTTATAGTGAGCCAAATGCCCCGATGTTTGGTAGAGTTTTTCATTGGCAAGGTACGGTGTGGATACGTGGTCATACCCGTATTTTCTTTCGAGGTCACGAGTAAATGCTTCGAGTGCGAATTTCATGGCAGTGCCTTTGGGTGTCCACATTGGCAAACCTTTGCCGACTTCTTCATCGATGTAAAAGAGATCAAGTTCACGTCCGAGTTTTTTATGATCGCGTGCTTTTGCTTCTTCTATTTGTTTTTCATACGCATCAAGCGCTTCTTTGCTTTCAAATGCAAGACCGTAGATGCGCGTGAGCATCGCGTTTTTTTCATTGCCGCGCCAGTACGCGCCGGCGACATGTGAGAGCTTGAATGAATCGGCGGGGATGTCTTTTGCCGGATGCTCGGCATGGCCGCCACGGCACAGGTCGGTAAAGTCGCCGCAAGTGTACAGCGTGATCGTCTCGCCAGCTTTTTCTAAATCATCAATAAGTTCAGTTTTGTACTGATTGCCCTTGAACACTTCGCGCGCTTCTTTGGCCGTCACGACGTTGTGTGAAAATGCTTTCCAACTCGGAAGGAGCTTGCGCATCGCTTTTTCGATCTTTGGCAAGTTTGCTTCACCGGCAATTTCGCCTTCAGAAAAATCGAAGTCATAATAAAAGCCGTTGTCGATCGCGGGGCCGATAGTCGGCTTTGCATGCGGGTAAAGCTCCTTTACTGCAGCCGCAAGAAGGTGGGCGAGCGAGTGGCGTTTTGATTCAAGATCGTTGAGGGACATATAGCACAATCTATCTGAAGTAATGCGTATTGTAAAGGTTGCATTTTTGTTCAATATATAAGAATATGAAGCTATGAATAAGTGGTACCTATATATAGGAGTGGCGCTGCTTTTGGTTGGCGCGTGCGGTGCAACGGTTACCTATGCGTTTGAAGGCGGTTCGGCCACGAGTTTTGTCAGCTTTCTTATAAGCAAAGGATTCATTCCGGCCAACAAAGCAGAACAAGCACTCACGTTTGCGGAAAAGTTGGATAAAGTAGCAACCCTTGAGCCACATGCGTCCTCGACCCCCAAGCTGATTACCGTTAACGTTTCGCAGCTTCTTGAATTTTCTCACCGTACTTTTACTGAAGGCGACGAAGTGCAGGGACTTCTTTTGATCGTGACCAATGAAAGCGACATCACTCAGACGCTTGAAGCTCGTCGTCAATGCCAAGTGACATACAAGATATTTGACGAAAACGATACGCTTTTGTTCGACAGCGCGTCCTCTACGCCAACGTGCGCAAGCGGTGAGCGCGTCACCTATCTACTGCCGGCTCGTGGGTCGCGTATGTTTGAGATCCGTCACCCGGACAGCGTGTATCACCTCAAACCCGGTGCATATCGTTTTGAGCTCGATTACCCCGAATACGGCACCGGTGAACTGACGGTTACTATCGTGGAAAAATAACTGGGGACAATACCTCTCGACGTCCCTTTGAAAGATTGCTTAAATGAAGGGCATATGAATGCAAAAAAATATCTCGCGGGACTTTTTATTGTCACGCTATTGTCTACGACGTTCGTTTTTAGTGCACGCAGTGTCCGTGCTGACGACGTCTCGCTTTCGGAGCTTATCGAACTTTTTATTTCCTTAGGCTTCATTCCGGCTGAGAAAGCGGCCCAGGCTCGCGCGGCGGCAGCCCAATTGAACGCGTCTGAAAGCTGCAACAGCGTGACCATTAAGAAAGACTTGGCACTCGGGTCAAAAGGGCAGGATGTGGCCGATTTACAGACATTCCTTGCCAAAGACAGCAGCCTCTATCCCGGAGGACTGGTCACGTCATATTATGGACCGGCAACGCAGCAAGCGGTGCAACGTTTCCAAAAAAAGTACGGCATCGTTTCTTCCGGTACCGGGTACGGGGTGGTGGGGCCAAAGACGCGCGCTGAACTTGCGAAGTGTCATGCTGCCTCAGCTACAAAAAGTACTACCAGTGCCAATACAAAACCAACCATTACATTTCTATACCCGGCAGCACGATCCGTTTATTCAACCAATGAACGTTTGACTGTCGTGACGCAGGTTTCAGGTGTCAATGCTGCCACCGCGCGGGTGCGTTTCTATCTCAGTGGCGGCGTATACAAGAGTACATGGCAGGAACTTGATCAGACCTATACCACCGGAGGCTATGCGACACTTACCATCCCCCAAGAAACCGTTTCCGTATGGGGCGCGGGTACTGCCTTCAAGATCAAGGCTGAGCTTGAAGTGTGGGAAGTGGGCGCATTCGTCAAGAAAGCAGAGGCGACCATGTCGAATACCTTCACCCTCTCGCCGTCGGTCATTCATAGTGTGTATTATACGACGGGCACCAACGTCGCTGCACAGGCGGTGTACCTCAAACTTAAAGATCAAGCGAACGAATTCGGTACCACGTTCACCTTTGCCGGCGTTGACAGCTTCGATATCAACAGCGACGGCGCGGCTGATGTCATCGGTTTTCTCAACAGTGCTCAAGGACCGTTGTGCGGATCGAAGGGTTGTCGTGTATCGCTCTGGGTGAGTTCGTCAGCAAGTTCAAATGATCGCACCCCTGTGTACTTCGATACTGCGCAATATCGCAATGCGCACGGCAGTGTCATGGTGCTCAATTCAAAGACGGACGGATATTATGATCTCGCATTCCTTTCGACGAGCGGCAAGTTTGATCTGTGGCGATGGGATGGAGACTCGTACATTTTTAGCCGTACCGTAGATGTCTTGCCTAATCTTGGTGGCCAATCAAATACTAACAATAACTCAAGTAACAACTCCAATAACTCCAACAATACCGGTAGTTCAAACACAAACACTGGCGGCGTGGTTGCACCTCCGCCTCCACCACCTCCACCAGCGCTCTAAGCGTTACTTATAGCCGCTTGAGTTTTTCTATCACGATACTTTTTTCGCCATTGCGGTTTGAAAGTCTTCCTTCCACTGCAACGCATACTTCCGGAGTGAGATGATCTTTCTGTTGTATGAATGTCTTCGGAAATACAACCGCCTCGATCGCGTCTTCGTAATCGGCGATCTTGAGAAATGCCATCTTGTCGCCACCTTTCGTGAGAATGATCCTGCAGTCGGCAATGATACCAGCGACGATGACGGTCGTGCCCGGGATCGCCTGCGCTTTCATCCCCGCGATGCTGCTCCCGTGCCGCTCAAGTTTCGCTTTATGATCGTCGAGCGGGTGTCCCGACACGTAGAGGCCGAGAAGTTCCTTCTCCCACATCAAACGGTCACTTCTTTGGGCTTCGGGTGCGCTTACCAGCGAGAGTTCGCTGTCGCCCAACGCGCCAAAGAGCGAACTTTGTGCTTGTTCGGTCGCTTGTTCGCGGTTGAACTCAAGCAGATATTCGATGTTATGGAGCATTTGCCCGCGTTCGCCGAGCGCATCAAGTGCGCCGCATTTGATCAAAGCTTCGAGTGATTTCTTATTGAGATTTTTATTCTTGATGCGCTTGAGGAAATCGACAAGGGAGGTGAATTTCCCGTCCGCTGTGCGCTCGTCGATGATCGCTTCGCCGATACCCTCGCCGAAATTTTTGATCGAGTAAAGTCCGAAACGTATCGCTGCTTTGCCCTCGTCCTCGACCACAGTAAAGCCGCCAAAACTTTCGTTGATGTCAGGAGGCAGAACGGCGATCTTCATGCGTGCGCATTCGGTCACGGCTTCGGCGACTTTTTCGATGTCACCCGACTCTGCCGTCATGATGGCCGCCATGTATTCGACCGGAAAGTTCGCTTTCATGTACGCCGTCTGGTACGCGACGCGGCCATACGAGACACTGTGCGCTTTATTGAAGCCGTACGCGGCGAATGGTTCGATCCATTTCCATATCTCGGTCGCTTTTTTTTCAGGCCACTTGCTGTGCTCGATGCATCCTTTTATGAATTTTTCTTTTTGTGCCGCCATTTCTTCGGGGATCTTCTTTCCGACCGCTTTGCGGAATTTGTCCACTTCTCCCCATGAGTAGCCGGCAAGCTCGCGCGCCATCAGGAGCAGGTCGTCTTGATATACCAAAATGCCATAGGTCGGCAAGAGGATTTTTTTGAGGGCGGGGTCGGGAAAACTGATGAGATGCGGATTGTGCTTGCGTTCGATGTAATTGGGAATGAACTGCATCGGTCCCGGTCGGTAGAGCGCTACCATGGCGTTGATGTCGTGTATGGTCGTGGGCTTGAGGTCTTTCAAGAATCGCGTCATTCCCGAGCCGTTGAGCTGGAACAATCCCATGGTCTCGCCCCGCGCGAGCATGGCAAATGTTTTTTTATCATCAAGGGGTATATGCTCGACGTTGAGATCTACATGCTTGTTTTCTCTGACGCGCTCTACCGCATCGGCGAGGATCGAAAGGTTCCTGATCCCAAGAAAGTCGAATTTCAAAAGCCCGACGCCGTCTTCTCCGACCGCATGCATTTCGTACTGGGTGATGAGCTTGCCGCCTCCCTTGGGGTCGGGCTGGAGCGGTACGAATTCGCTCAACGGTTCCGGCGCGATGACCACACCCGCAGCGTGGACGGAGATGTGCCTTGCCTTGCCTTCGATCTTTTTTGCGAGATCGATGATTTCACGCGTCGCGGCGTCTTTCGTGTACAGGTCTTTCAGCTCTTTTTCCAGCTCCATCGCGTGATCAATGGTCATTGGAAAACCTTGCGAGCCCATGGGGATGAGCTTGGCAATGGTGTCACCGGTTGCATATGGATGACCGAGCGCGCGTGCGGTATCGCGCACCGCTGCGCGCGCCATCATGGTTCCAAATGTACCGATCTGCGCGACTTTGTCGGCGCCATATTTTTCTTTGGCGTATTCGATCATCTCGTCGCGGCGGTCGTCGGCGTAGTCCATGTCCACATCGGGCGCGGACGGTCGTTCGGGGTTGAGGAAACGTTCGAAGGGGATTTTGTACTCGAGCGGATTGACGGTCGTGATGCCCAATACATACGTCGTGAGCGATCCGGCGACCGATCCGCGGATGGTGGTGAGGATCCCTTTTTCGCGCGCAGCGCGCAAGAGGTCGCCCACGACGAGAAAGTACGTAGCGTAGCCTTTCATCTTGATGACGTCGAGTTCGTAGTCGAGACGTTCTTTGACCGCGCCGTCATAGGTGAGTCCGCGCCATGCGACGCCTTCGATCGCGAGATGCCGTATCTCATCGTCCGGCTCTCTGCCGCTTTCGATGATGTAGTTTGGAAAATACCAATGCCCGAGCGTGATCTCTATGTCGCATGCCTGCGCGATCTTTGTGGTGTTTTCGAGCGCTTCGGGGCGCGTGCGAAAATATTCCTGTGCAGTTTCGCTTGAGATAAATGAAAAGTCCTCGACATCCTCCTCCGACGCGTCTTCTTCGATCGTGCCGCCGGTCTGTATCTTGATCATGGCCTCGCGCGCGCGGCGGTCCTCGGGCTTGAGGTAGTACGTGTCGTGTGCGGCAACGCAGGGTACGCCTTCGTTTTGACCGAGCGTGGCGATGTCTTCTTGTAAGTCTTCATGCCCCGCGACTTCCGGATGATGCGTCAATTCAAGATATACATTTTCTCCAAAAAGTTCTTTGTACCATCTGATCGCCTCGCGTGCTTTTTCAATATCATCATTTTTGAGCGCACGCGCATGTTCGCCGGCAAACGAAGGAAGGATGACGATCAGATCGTCTTTGTATTTTTCCAAGAGCTCCTTGTCGATGCGTGGACGATAATAGAAACCGTCCATGTACGATGCCGTCACGAGCTTGATGAGATTTTTGTACCCGGCATGGTTCTTTGCAAGCAAGACCAGTCGCTCGCGCGGTTTGTCGATACCCGCTTCCTTGTCAAAACGCGTACGGGGCGCCAAGTACGCATCGAGGCCGATGATGGGCTTGATATCGTTTTTCTTGCATGTCTGATAAAACTCGATCGCACCGTACAAGTTGCCTGCATCGGTAAGCGCGAGTGCCTCCATATCGTCCTCTTTCGCGGCTTTTACCATCTCGCCGATCGTCGGCACGGCATTGAGGAGGGAATAGTGACTGTGGGTATGGAGGTGAACGAAGCGTGACATAATTAAGCTCAGTATACCACGTCTTGAAAGGGTATTTGAGGATACTTGCATTTTTTAAATATATATGGTATTATAATTACGAAATGAAGGCTGATGCAGGGGCGTTGGCCAAAAGAAAAGGAGAATAACGATGGAGACCGTAGATCTTTGTGCAAAGTGTCTCAAAGAAAGGGGTTTCATGGAGGCGGCGCAAGAGGCTGCTATGCATAATGGGGACAGCTTCCCCGGCACATGTGAAGGGTGCGGTCATGACGATCGCTGTGTCGCGGTTGAGTGCGAGAAGTGAGTAAGGGGCGCGGTTTCGACCGCGCCTTTCGCTTTGGTACAATGTCTCAATGAAATATCTCATCGGCATAGACGAAGCGGGGCGGGGGCCTTTGGCCGGGCCGGTGGCCGTAGGAGTGGCGGCGGTACCGGTTGATTTTGATTTTTCAATTTTTGCAGGTGTCAAAGACAGCAAACAACTCTCTGCGCTTGCACGTGAAGCATGGCTTGCGCACATGGAAACGGAACCATCGTTGCGGTATGAAGTTGCACTTGTGGGTAGCAAGCATATAGATGAACAGGGAATCGTGCATGCGATTCGTACGGCGATGCATCGCGCGCTTGATCGGCTTGGCCTTGACCCTGACGCGTGCACGGTGCTGCTCGACGGTAGCCTCTATGCACCGGAGGCTTATAAAAATCAGACGACCATTATCAGAGGCGACGCGACCGAGCCGATCATCTCGCTTGCGTCTATTGCGGCAAAAGTTCGTCGCGATCGGTACATGATCCACCTTGCAAAAAAATATCCTGACTACGGTTTTGAGATCCACAAAGGGTACGGCACGCGCTTGCATCGCGAGCGCATCATACGCTACGGCATAAGTCCGGTACATCGGCGTACTTTTTTGAAAAAGACGTGTGTATAACCCCATACCTTGCGGTTTTTTCATGTTCTGTTATAGTAGCGGCATGTCAGTCAGAATGCATATAAGCCACGCCAAAACGGGAAGCCGCCGAGGCCATATTCGCCTCGAAAGTCCCCGGGTACAAAAAGACGCCAAAACCGGTGTCGTGCATATTCGGCATACGATGCAGGCAGACGGCACGTATCGGGGCAAAAAGATCCTCGACCTGACCCGGCAAGCCGACAAGGTAGCCAAACGCCGCGCAGCAAAAGCGGAAAAGAAACGCAAGGAGTAACGCGTCGCGGTTTGTTCGAGTTCGGTTTTTTGCACTTTCAATCCTTTCAGAAATACATCAGGTACATTACAATAGAAGCAACTCATGGCGAACCGACATCTATCGAGGTCTATCGTTCTACAAACGCTCTTTGAGTGGGATGCAAACATTGAAGAGGGTCGGGACAATCCGCCGCTTGAAGAAATGCTCGATCGCAATATCGAAGAGTTCGCTCCCGGCTCAAGCGATGCCTCGTTCATGAAGCGTCTTCTGCGCGGCGTTGTCGAAAAGCAAAAAGATCTCGATTTGGTGATCGAAAAGGCTGCTCCCGAGTGGCCCATCGCGCGCATCTCGCGCGTTGATCGCAACATTTTGCGTATCGGCCTCTACGAACTTTTATTTTCCGATCGTGACGAAGTTCCCGCGAAGGTCGCCATCAACGAAGCGATCGAGCTTGGTAAAAATTTCGGCGGCGATAGTAGCGGCAGATTCGTCAACGGCGTCTTAGGTTCGGTCTACAAGGAACTCGGCGAGCCGGGCAAAGACGAAGTATCGAAGAAAAAAACCATGCGGCAACCCCCGCGCATGGTGCCCTATGAAAAGATGCCCGTTGAACGCAAAGGGGGTGCGGTCGTATTTGCCCGCGATCGCGATGCCGTATATGTCGCTTTGGTACATGATGTTTTCGGCCATTGGACGCTTCCCAAGGGCGGTATCAAAGAAGGCGAAAGTATCGAAGAAGGCACGCAGAGGGAGATCAAGCAAGAGATCAATTTGTCGGTTGAGATCAAAGATAAGCTTGGCGAAAATGAGTATGTCGCCACGACGCCCGAAAAGGGAAAGATCCGTAAACATGTCGTATACTTTTTGGCTGAATCGCCTTTTGAAGACATCAAACTTGAAGAGAAAGGCGGCCTCGATGACGCCCGCTGGTTCAAACTCAGCGACATCTTGGATCTGAATTTTTATCACGATATCTTGCCCATCATCACCAAGGCGATCAATCTCTTGGTGCAGAAAGAGCAGGTACCTTCGACTGCAAAGTAACAGGAAACTTTATGCCCACACCACACGAAGATTCCCGCCCGGAGTTTTCTGTGTTTGAACGTCACATCGGTGTTACGTTTAAAAACAGGGAACTCCTCCGGCAGGCATTTACCCATCGTTCATACGTCAACGAGCACCGCGAGGGAAATATCGAGCACAATGAGCGACTCGAATTTTTAGGCGATGCGGTTCTCGAACTCGTCGTCACCCGTTTTCTATTTGATGCGTTTCCTACGCAAACCGAAGGCGACCTCACCGCGTATCGTGCGGCACTCGTGAATACCAACACGCTCTCCTCGGTCGCTGGCGAGCTTGGCATGAACCATTATCTGCTCTTGTCGCGTGGTGAATCGAAAGATACCGGCCGTGCGCGGCAGTATATCTTGGCCAATGCCTTTGAAGCGGTAGTCGGAGCGATCTATCTCGATCATGGCTATGATACCGCGCATGACTTCATTGCGGCGTATATTTTTCCACTCACGCAAGACATCGTCGCCAAGCGTCTCTGGCAAGACAGCAAGAGCCATTTCCAAGAACAAGCTCAGGAGCACGTCTCGATCACGCCGAACTATCAGATCCTTGAAGAGAAAGGTCCCGACCACGATAAGCAGTTTACCGTTGGTGTATTTCTCAATAAAGAACTCGTGGCGCAAGGACAGGGACGCTCCAAACAAGAAGCCGAACAAATGGCCGCCCGCGCCGCACTTGAGGTAAAGGGGTGGGGATAAATATAAAAAATGGTAGGGCCCTCAACACGATGTGTGAGGACCCTTGGTTTTGAGGTTCCGATTCAGTCTCGGCTGTCAGTCTTGAAAAGTTTCTCGGCCAAAGTTTTGAGCATCCAGAGCATACCGAGCGCCACCAGGAGCGTGAACATCAACATAAGGGCCCCGCTTCCATCCCCTCCATTGGGACGCTCAGTTGCCGCAACCGTCAACAACATAATTATGCACCAGCCGGTAACGAATGTGATAAACCCCCCTCCCACCTGTATTAAGAATCCTATTAGCAAGGGAAACAACCCATTTCGGGTACAGAGGTAATTTCCTCCAACAATGGCCCCAACGCCAACGAGAAATGGAGGCACCATAATCCCCACCGTCGTCAAGATGTTGGGGGAAGTAATCTCGTACATTGTATTGTGCTCCACGAAGTCGGAATCTTTTCTTAATATACGTAAAGTAATTAATCTTGTCAAGATTAAATCGATTGTAGTTATAAGTTGGTACTTTCATGCACTACACTGTTTTGCTGTATACTATTTTCATGTACCTCAAATCGCTTGAGATAGCGGGTTTTAAATCATTCGGAAAGAAAAGCTCGCTTGCGTTTACCACGCCCATTACGGGCGTGGTGGGACCCAACGGGTCAGGGAAAAGCAACGTCGCTGAAAGCTTCCGTTTCGTGCTCGGCGAGCAGTCGATCAAATCATTGCGGGGAAAGAAGGGCGAAGACCTTATTTGGAACGGATCAAATGCCGTGCCGCGTGCGGGGCGTGCGTCGGTGTCGCTTACCTTCGACAATACACAGCGCCTGCTCAACCTCGATTTCGATGAAGTAAAGATAGAGCGTGTCGTCAATCGCGACGGCACCAATGAATACCTGTTAAACGGTAGCCAGGTGCGTCTCAAAGATGTTGTCGAGTTGTTGGCGGGCGCCAACATCGGCTCGTCCGGGCATCACATCATTTCACAAGGCGAGGCCGATCGCGTACTTTCCGCAAATCCAAAAGAGCGTCGCGCGATGATCGAGGATGCACTCGGTTTGCGCATCTATCAATACAAAAAAGACGAGAGCATCAAAAAATTGGAAAAAACGCAGGAGAACAAAGTACAGGTCGAAGCGTTGCGTCGGGAAAATACGCCCCATCTGAAATTTTTGGAGCGCCAAATGCACAAGATCGAACGCGCGCGGACATTGCGCGAAGAATTGGTACATGTGTATCGCGACTACCTCAAGCGCGAAGAGCTGTATATACGTTTTGAAAATGAACGTCTTGCTGGCGAACGCGAAGAGCCGCAACGCGAACTTGAACGTGTCACGGGTGATCTCGAGTATGCACGCAAGCAACTTGCAGACTCACAGACGCGCGACAAGAACAGCGATGAACTGTTGCGTCTCGAACAGGAGCTCGCTACCTCACGGCGCAACGCAAGCGAAACATCGCGTGAGCTCGGAAGGCTTGAAGGACAGATCGCTTTTGAAGAGCGACGGCTCCAAGAAGAGGCACGTAAGATGCAAGAAGAAGAGGGCCGCGCGATTCCCTATAAAGAAATACGGAGTGTCGCGAGCGTCGTGGAACAAAAAGCGCGTGAGGGTGAGGGCAGTGATTCCCTCGATCATGTGAAAGGATTATTGCACGATGTGCATGAGTCCGTACAAGATGTCACGAGACGCTATGCAAGTCACACGACGCACGAAGCGCCAAACGCCGAAACCCTTGAACGCTTGAAGCGGGAAAAAGAAACATACGGCGCAAAGCTGCAGGAACTTGAAACGCAGGGAGGAGAGATCGAAGCGCGCATGCATACGCTCAAAGAGACGATGGAACAAGAACGCAGCGCAAACCGCTCGCTTGAGCAGAACATGTTCGCGCTTTTGAGTCGGGAAAATGAAATACGCCAGACGCTCACTCAGCTTACGGGTCGTGAAAGTACGCTCAGAAAAGCGCAGGAAGAACTCAAACGCGAAACCGCAGAAGCCGTGGCGCTCATCGGTCGCGCCGTGCAAGGATACGCCGATGAGGATCTACAAGGCGAGCGCGGCGGCGTGTTCTCGATCGAAGAGATCGAGAACGAAGACCGCACAGTGCAAGAAGACCGGCGCCGCAATCTTGAAAAGATGAAAATTCGTCTCGAAGAACTGGGCGGAGCGGGTGCCGAAGAGATAGAAAAGGAATACACCGAAGTCAAAGAACGCGACGCATTTCTCGAACGTGAAATTCTCGATCTCGAAAAATCCTCCGAGACGCTCCATGCGCTCATCGACGACCTTGAGCGCGAGCTCGATGAGAAATTTGAGCAAGGGCTCGATGCGATCTCGCAGCAATTCAACGAATTCTTCATCACGATGTTCGGCGGCGGCAACGCCGCGCTCGATGTCGTCACTACCAGCAAAAGAAAAAAAATCTCTGATCTGCTTGGCTTTGGCGAGGCTCTCACGGATGAAGCGCAAGACGACGACAATGTAAACGAAGAAAACGGCGTCGAGATACACGTATCGCTACCGGGCAAGCGCGTCAAGGGACTCATGATGCTTTCGGGCGGCGAGCGCGCTTTGACGTCGATCGCCCTTATCTTTGCCATGTCGCAGATATCGGCACCCCCGTTTATCATTCTCG
>CAZDRD010000002.1:0-21191 GCA_964507945.1 uncultured Candidatus Saccharibacteria bacterium | reverse complement strand
CCGACGAGTTTAAAAAAGAAAACGGTATCGATCTCACCAAGGACCCTCTCGCCGTACAACGCCTCGACGAAGCCGCAGAAAAAGCGAAGCTTGAACTCTCGACCACCACCGAAACCGAGATCAACATTCCTTTTGTCACGTCCGATGCCGAAGGGCCCAAGCACTTACTCTTGCGCTTTACGCGCGCAAAACTCGAAGAATTGGCGCAGGAATACGTCGATCGTTCAATCGCGATCACCAAACGCGCGATCGAGGCGTCGCCCTTCAAGATGAACGAGATCCATGAGGTGATCCTCGTGGGGGGACAGACGCGCATGCCAGCCATCCATGATGCCGTCAAAAACCTCTTTGGCAAAGAACCCAACAAGACCATCAACCCTGACGAGGTCGTGGCCGCAGGCGCCGCGATACAGGCAGGCATCATGCAAGGCGATGTCAAAGACGTACTTTTGCTCGACGTCATTCCTTTATCACTCGGTATCGAAACCATGGGCGGTGTCGCGACCAAACTTATCGAGCGCAATACCACGATTCCGACCCAGCGTTCACAAACCTTTTCAACTGCCGCTGACAATCAGACCTCGGTCGAGATCCATGTCGTGCAAGGTGAGCGCGCGATGGCGGGCGACAATAAATCGCTCGGGCGCTTTATCCTTGACGGGATCCCTCCGGCACCGCGCGGCATGCCTCAAGTCGAAGTCGCCTTTGATGTCGATGCAAACGGCATCCTCAATGTGACCGCAAAGGACAAGGCGTCCGGCAAAACTCAGTCCATCCGCATTGAAGCAAGCTCCGGCCTTTCCGATACCGATATCGAAAAGATGCGGCAGGATGCCGCCTCGCATGAAGCGGACGACAAGAAGAAAAAAGAACTGGTAGACGCTCGCAACACGGCAGAACAACTCACCTATACGGCTGAAAAGTCTCTGCGCGAACATGGCGACAAGGTGCCTGCGGAACTCAAGAAAGAGATCGAAGACAAGATCGCCGATAGCAAGAAAGCGATCGCGGGCGAAGACATAACGGCCATCAACTCAGCAACCGATGCGCTCGGCACCGTACTCCAAAAAATCGGTTCCGCGATGAGCCAGACGCAAGACCAAAATCCCGATCAGATCAAAGAAGAAGGGACGGACCCCGCCTCTGGCGGGGCAGGCGCCGCAGACGAGGGCCAAAACACAGGGGATAAATAACATTGCCATGCAAAAAGTGGTATACTGGAAACATGAATAAAGATTATTACAAAATTCTGGGCGTTGAACGCAACGCATCAAAAGAAGACATCAAAAAAGCCTTTCACAAACTTGCGCACAAATACCACCCTGATAAAAAAGATGGCGATGAAGCGAAATTCAAGGAAATAGGCGAAGCATACGGCGTACTTTCCGACGACAAGCGCCGTTCCGAATACGACGCATACGGTCGTGTTTTCAGTGGAGGCGGAGGTGGCGGACAAAATCAACAAGGATTCGATTTTTCCGGTTTTGACTTCAGCGGCTTTGGACAGGGTAACTTTCAGGGATTCGAGTTTGATCTCGGCGACGTTTTCAGCGATTTTTTCGGCGGCGGCAGGCAGCGTGCTCGACGCGGGAGAGATATCTCGATCGACCTTGAAGTTTCGTTTCAGGAATCTGTCTTTGGCGTCGAGCGCAGGGTGCTTCTGGCAAAAGTAGGTACCTGTAGCATTTGTTCCGGCACCGGTGCCGAACCGGGGAGCGAACTCAAGACCTGTCCGACCTGTTCCGGCAATGGCAAGATCCATGAATCGCGATCTTCGATGTTTGGCACATTCTCTACGACCCGGATTTGTGAGACCTGTCATGGCACAGGCAAAGTCCCCGAAAAGAAATGCCGCATCTGTGCGGGAGCAGGCGTCGTACGCCGTGAAGAAGAGATCGCGATCGCGGTCCCCGCAGGCATAAGCGATGGCGAGATGATCCGTCTCACCGGTGCCGGAGAAGCGGTCGCAGGCGGCGCAGCAGGCGACTTGTACGTCAAACTGCATGTCAAATCCGATCCGGTCTTTCGCAAAGAAGGCAATAACCTCGTGATGGATCTCAATATCAAACTCACCGACGCACTCTTGGGCGCGACATATACCGTACCTACGTTCGACGGCGACATCGAGGTCAAGATCCCGCAAGGTATCCCCTTTGGAGAGAAATTGCGGGTCAAAGGGAAGGGAGTGCCCAGCCAAGGGAGTCGTCGAGGCGACCTTCTGATCACCGCAAAAATCGTCCTTCCACAAAAGATCTCAAAGAAGGCAAAAGAGGCGATAGAAAAATTAAAAGAAGAAGGAGTGTAGTAGCAGCGATCATGGTAAACGAAGGCCTCACCACTGCCACAGGTTATTTTCATTCAATACCGCTTGACGTCATCGTTTTGGCCGTGTGCACCATCGCATTGACGTTCTGCGCATATCAGTTCGGCAAAAAAACCGCACTTGCTTTGATGCTGGCATTGTATCCGGCATTCACGCTTTTTCTGACATTTCCATTCGTCTGGACACATTCATCAAATACGCAAGCCGCCTATACGAGTGCGGGGCTTTTTTTGGTATTTTGGATCGCCGCTTTTCTGCTCACCCGCTCATTTTTCGTCTCTTCATACCCAACGCGCCATCTCACGCAATTCATCGAAGCACTCTCGCTTGGCGTGATGACCACGGGTATGGCCGTTGCGATGGGGTACCACGTAAAAATATTTCCGGCGTTATATGCGTTCGCTCCTCCCACCGCGAAAATCTTTGACGGCAACATCGCTTTTTTCGCATGGGCACTGGTACCACTTATCGGCATATTGTTATTCATTCGAGCATGACAGAAACAACGACCGCGCATTTCGGCGAACATATCACTATAGATGGATATGGGGGTGATCCCGCTTTACTCAACAGCAGGGAACGGGTGCTCTCCTGCATCAATGACATGTGCGACTTGTTGGGCATGCACAAACTCATTGATCCCGTCATCATAGAAGCGCCCGATAATCACATCAAAGACCCCGGTGGCTGGAGCAGTTTCGTGATTATCGCCGAAAGCCACATCAGCGTTCACACTTTTCCCAAGCGTCGCTTCATAAGCGCCGATGTATACACCTGTCAAAATGGAATCGATGCCGGACGCATCACGCAATTCTTTAAAGAAAAATTCGTGCTCGAAGATGTCGAGGAACATTTCATAGAACGAGGAACGAGATACCCGAAACATAATATCCTCTAGATATGGCTGATTGGCATTACATCCTTGGGATTGCGGCTGGATTGCTTCAAGCAACGGCGCTTCCCATATACGTACGCGACATATTCCGCGGAGGAACCAAACCGTCTCGCGTCACGTGGTGGGTGCTTGCATTGCTCAACGCGATACTTGCGGTAAGTTATTACGCTTCGGGCGCTCGCGCGACCATTTGGATACCGATCGTGTATGCGGCTGGTTTTTTACTCATCGCGATCCTTTCGGTCAAATACGGAGAAGGGAAGTGGACTACGTTCGACCGTACTTGTTTAGGCGGAGCGCTGGTTGCGGGATTGATCTTATGGTTCGCACGCTCGCCGCAGCTTGCCCTCTATACGACGATCATCATTGATTTCTTCGGCTTATTGCCTACGATCATCAAATCCTACCAGCGGCCATATACCGAGAATCGCGCGTCATGGACCATCGCTACGATAGCGAGTCTGCTCAATGTCTTGGCCATTGAGCGATGGGGAGTTGCAATCGCTGTATATCCTCTGTATGTGTTTATAACCAACGGCCTGATACTCTATTTTATATTTTTTTCAAGCAACATCATTAAGCATACCGAATCATAGAGGAAGAGTAGCCTCATTCATGATCCCCGAATTTCCAGAATTTAAGCAGCTTGAATTGTCGGACAAGGCGGCCGTGGAAGCGCTGACTCATAACTATCCGCCGTATTCCGATTTTGAATTTGCGAGTCTCTACGCATGGGACGTGCAGGAGCAGACCAAACTCTCCTGGCACCACGGCAATCTCATTGTGCGATTCACCGATTATCTCGATGGCAACTTCTTTTACACATTTATTGGGGAGAGCGATGTCAATGATACTGCCGAAAAATTGCTCGACCTTTCGAGTAACGAAGGATTGGAGCCGGTACTAAAATTGATTCCGGAAGCTACAGCAAAACACCTCGACACCGAGCGATTCAACGTGAGGGAAGATAGGGATAATTTTGATTATATTTTTGAAACGGAGCGTTACGTCACTTTTAGCGGCAGTCGCCTTAAGTCACGAAGAAATTTTTTAAATGGCTTTTTGAAGCAATATCCGGGTTATCAGAGCATCACGCTCGATCTTACAGATATAGCATACTTGGAACAAATTCTAACTTTGCAAAACAAATGGTCACAAGATAGTATCAATTTTTCAAAAAACGAGGAGCGTGCATTTATGCGATTTATCAAGTTTGCCGAGCATTTTAAGTATCTGGCCATAGCACTGGTAATCAACGATACGCTCGTCGGTCTTAGTATCAATGCGCTGCCTGCTGAAAGTTGCGCCCATTCCTTATTTCTTAAGGCCGATAAAGAGTATCACGGCATCTATGCAGCCATGATGCACGAGACCTCAAAAAAATTGATAGAGCACAACTATCATCATATTAATTACGAACAAGACCTGGGGATTGAGGGCTTGCGCAAGGCGAAAGTAGCCCTTGATCCCGTCCATTTCTTGAATAAATATGCGGTTACCTATATACCATCTTGATATCTTCCTTGTGGGCCTTAGGTAAGTTGTTATAATTTATATATCCTTTATGAAAGAATTTTCGTCTCTATCCCTAAGAAACCCTGCCATACTATTTGTCCTGTTTCTATTTGCAATATTGTGTGTATGGTGGCTGGTACTTCATCTTTGTATACAAAATGTTTCTTCAGAAGCTTTGCAATTGTGGGGAGCGTCGTACCAGATCTTAGCATGGTTTGGTGCGATAATGGGTTTGGTGTACTCAAGAAGATGGGGTGGCTTGAAAAGCATGGTCGGTAAAGTGATGCTCGCTTTTTCTTTCGGACTTATTTTTCAATCCTTTGGACAAACGACGTATAGTCTCTATGTATATGCATTACACATGCCGATTCCGTATCCTTCTATTGGCGATATCGGTTTTTTTGGAAGCATCCCTTTTTACTTTTATGGGGCTTTTTTGCTTGCAAAAATAGCTGGCGCAAAAGCAGTGTTGCGTTCATATAGTCATCAGCTACTTGCAGTGATAGTCCCCATCGCTTTACTTTGCTTGTCATCATTTTTCTTTTTACAGGGATACGTATTTGATAATACCCAGCTGCTTAAGACATTTCTAGACTTCGGGTATCCTTTGGGTCAGGCTCTCTATGTGTCCATGGCCCTGCTCGCTTTTTTACTTTCGCGAAATACCTTGGGTGGGATGATGAGAATACCTTTATTGTTTTTTATCCTTGCATTGGTTTCTCAATATCTGAGTGATTTTACTTTTCTGTATGAGGCAAGTAAAGATATCTATTACTCTGGGGGATTCGTTGACTTCATGTACATGTTTTCTTACTTGATTATGTCCATTGCTCTTATACATGCAGGCAATATGTTCACGAAAGTAAAAGAGACATAGTTTTGAAAATTATTATGACGACCATCGACCTTATCGCATCAAAGATCATACGAGAACAAGAACGCATCATTGGCCCTTTGGCGTGGACTGAAGCCGGGAAAGTGCAGGGGTTACATATCGTCGACACCGACAAAGGCGAGGTTGCGATCGGCAACGGCGATGCAAAAGAAGTCGTCAATCGTTTGGTAGGCCGCTACGAGCGACTCTTTGGGCGCGCATCGCATGAAGTGTGCAAAGACGCTACGCGTGGTATCATAGCAGATCTTCCGCCCGCCGAAGTGCCTTCGAGTTTGCAATCATAGCCTATGAGGTTTTTCTGGAATCGCGATAAGGAAGCAAAGGCCGAGGAGCAAGCGGAAGTGCAACTGCAAGCAGCCAATGAAGATCTGTACAAGCACAGCCTTGAGCTTGCCGCGAAAAATAAAACGCTCCTCCTTTTGGAGAGACTGTACGAGATCAGTATTCTCGCCCTCGAGCCCAAGGAGCTGGGGGAGCGTCTGTGCGAGACGATTCAGCAAGACTTCGAATTTGAATTGGTGGGCATCCTGCGATACGATGGCGCGATGGACCTTTTTTCTCCGCTTGCTTTTGCCCAATCGACGTACTTCGAATCGACACATGCTGACAGACGCATCTATGATGTGAGCAAATTGCTGACCTGTGCTCAGAGCGATTTCTTCAAACGAGTCGTTCTTGAGAAACGCATGGGATATAGTGAAGATTTTACCGAGATTTGCAGCAGCGAGATCGCGCCCGATATCCTTGAAAAAATACGCGCCGACGGACACATTCAATCGTCATTGGTGTATCCACTCGTTATCGAAGAAAGCGTGATCGGCCTTCTCATATTGTGCCTCAACAAGGTTTACCACGAACTTGCCGATTTTGAAAAACAATCCATCGAAAGTTTTGCCAACGTGATCGCTGTCGCTCTCGATAAGACCCTCGTCTACGCAGAGTTGGCGGAAACCAACAAAAAGCTCAGCGTCGCCAACGAACGTCAAAGTAACCTCATTCACTTTATAAGCCACGAGGTCAAAGGGTTTCTTACCAAAGACATCGCCGCATTTTCGGAACTCATCGAGGGCGATTACGGCGTGCTTCCTGAAGCGGCAAAGAAACTTGCATGTGGCGCCCTTGCGCAGTCGCGCGATGGAGCGCGTGCCGTCACCGACTTGCTGGAAGCATCCAATCTGAAAGAGGGGACCGTACGTTATACGATGACCTTATTCGATTTTAAGGAGCCGGTTCTGGAAATGGCGGAACGGCTCCGGCCGCTTGCAACAGCAAAAGGCTTGGCGTATACCGTCGCGGTTGATGAGACTTTGACGTATCCGATAAACGGCGACCGCGGCCAACTGGAAGATCACGTCCTGCGCAACCTTATCGAAAATGCGATCAACTATACGAAAGCGGGAAGCATAGCGCTCTCACTTGCAAAGACCGACGAGCACGTGAGCCTCACTATCAAAGATACCGGCGTCGGTATTTCTCCAGAGGATATGTTACATCTTTTCACCGAAGGCGGGCACGGCAAAGACGCCATCAAAGTCAACGTCAACAGCACCGGTTACGGTCTTTTCATCGCAAAAAATATCGTTGAGAGACATCAGGGTACTATCCGCGCAGAATCAGAAGGAGAGGGGAGAGGATCAACATTTATCGTTGAACTGCCCGTTGCAAAAACGCAGACGGCACCATAAACATTCGTCAGTAACAATGATTTCTGCTATAGTGTGCCTATGCAGACGACAGGGAAAAAACGGCTTCTTTCAGGCGTCAAACCGACGGGCAGAGCGCATCTTGGCAACTACTTTGGAGCCATGAAGCGATTTGTCGACTTGTTGAATACCGGCGAGTATGAGTCCTTTGTTTTTGTTGCCGATTACCATGCTCTCAACTTCATCCAGGATGGGCCGAAACTGCGTGATCTTACGTTAAATCTCGTGCTTGATTACATAGCCATCGGTCTTGATCCAAAGCGAGTATTGCTCTACAAGCAATCCGACATACCCGAGCACGCCGAACTGACATGGATATTCGACACGCTCACCACTATGCCGTATCTCATGCGCGCCCACGCTTACAAGGACGCGCAAGCAAAAAACAAAGAGATTTCGGTCGGCACCTTCAACTACCCGATGCTAATGGCAGCAGACATCCTCCTGTACGATCCCGACGTGGTGCCGGTCGGCCAAGACCAAAAGCAGCATGTCGAGTACGCGCGCGACACGGCTGAAAAATTCAATCGCATTTTTGGTGAGACGTTCAAGTCGCCACAAGAGTTGATAGAAGAATCGGTTGCCGTGGTGCCGGGGATCGACGGCAGGAAGATGTCAAAAAGCTATGGCAATACCATTCCGCTTTTTGGAACCAAAGACGAAATTAGTAAGGCGGTGATGGGTATTGTGACCGACTCGTCAGGAGAAAGGCCGGAACATGTATATGCAATTCACAAACTATTTACGCCGGAACACGAACTTGAGGAACTGTATCAAAAGCATCAAGGCAAATATAAAGATCTCAAAGAAGCATTGATCGAAGATATAGAACGACTGATCGCGCCGATGCGTGAAAAACGCAAAGAACTGGAAAATGATCCCGATCATGTACGAAACATTATCAAGGAAAGCGGAGAAAAAGCGCGAGAGATGGCACGTGCAAAAATGCAGGACGTGCGCAATAAGATCGGTGTAACATTATAATATATATGCAAGAACGAACGCTCATTGGAGATCTACATGATTCGATAGGGAAGACCGTCACGGTCAATGGCTGGGTAGACGTGCGGCGCGATCATGGCAAGCTGATCTTTTTGGTGATCCGAGACCGATCCGGATACGTTCAGGCGGTTGCATTACCTAATCACGAGGGAGTGGTGGTCGAAGCCTCGAAATTAAGACCGGAATTTGTCGTTTCAATACAAGGGCAAGTCAACAAACGTCCCGAAAAAATGGTCAAAGCAGATGAGCCAAATGGCGACATCGAGCTTGAGATCTTGGGCATCGAAATACTTTCTGCCGCGCAGGAATTACCGTTTGACAAAGACGCTGAACTGAACCTTGATACGCTTCTCGACTACCGACCGTTGACGCTTCGGCGAGAGCGTTCCAAAGACATCCTCGCCATGGCCGCGACGATACAACAAGCATACGGTAACACGCTTGCAAAACTCGGCTTTATGGAATTCCAGGCACCAGCTTTGGTCGGGGGCGACGCGGAAGGCGGAGCAGAAGTTTTTAAAGTCGAATATTTCAACGACACGACTGCATATCTTGCCACTTCACCGCAACTGTACAAACAAATCATGGTCGGCGCATTTGAGAGAGTATTTACCATTGCCAAAATATTTCGTGCTGAAAAAAGTGCGACGACCCGACATGTTGCAGAACTTACACAAATGGATTTTGAGATGGGATTCATCAAAGACCATTATGACGTGCTTCACGTTCTTGAAAAAGTCGTACGTGAAGTAGCACTAGCAGTGATGGAGCAACACGCAGACATGTTCGCACGCTTCAATACCACGCCACCGATGCTGCCCATAGAAACATTTCCAACGCTTACCCTTACCGAAGCGCAAACTATTCTTGAAAAAGAGTACGGCATCAAAGCACTCGGGGAACTTGATATGGAACCGGAACATGAACGCAAAATATGCGAATGGGCAAAAGAAAAACATGGCTCTGACTTTGTCTTTATCACTGCGTTTCCTACAAAAAAGCGTGCATTTTATACCTACGAAGAGCCTTCTGAGGCGCCGTTTTCTCGCGGCTTCGATCTGCTCTTTCGAGGACTTGAAATCAACAGCGGGGCACAGCGCATACACAACTACGATGACTTGGTTAAAAAAATCAAAGAACGGGGAATGGATCCAGAAAAATTTTCCTTTTATCTTCAAGCATTTAAGTACGGCATGCCGCCACATGGTGGTTGCTCAACCGGACTTGAACGTTTTACTGCACGCATGTTGGAGCTTCCCAACGTCAAAGAAGCTGCGCCATTTCCGCGCGACATGAACCGGATTGATACATTGCTTTCAAAATAGAGGTGTAACTGAAGGGCATGCCTCCTATAGACTAGTCCTAGAGTCGCTCATAATCGTGAAAAAGGTTAATTTTTTGCTCATTTTCACGGTTTGATGAAATAGAAGAATCTATTTTGGCCACCGTCAATTGCAGGGGCGATAACATGGCGGTACACTAGTTGAGTCGCTCAGTAAAGATATGCTTCGCTCGTTTGAGATCAAAAACGGGCGACGGTTCCAGTAGTGCTTAACCGTTTGGTAAGCATATCTATTGGGCGACAACCGTCGCCCGTTTTTGGTATGCAAGCATGAAAAAATCCCGCAACAACTACGCATTTATTGACAGTCAAAATCTGAACCTGGGCATACAAAAGCTCGGTTGGAAATTGGATTATGCAAAATTCAGAATCTATTTGAGAGAAAAATACCACGTAGAGCGGGCATACATGTTCATTGGCTTTGTTGTTGGAAACCAAGGCTTGTACGATCGGCTCCAGGAAGCAGGTTTCATGCTGAAATTCAAACCTACCATTCCTGATGGTGGTGGAAATATCAAAGGAAACATTGACGCGGATCTGGTACTCACCGCCATTTTAGAGCGCGATAGCTATGACCAAGCGGTCATTGTCACGAGCGACGGAGATTTTTATTCGTTGGTCCAGCATCTTTATGATACCGCAAAACTGCGGGCAGTATTGAGCCCCGACCGGCAACATTGCGCAAATTTATTGCGGCAGACGGCCCAAGAAAAGATGATTTATATGCACAATTTGCAGGAAAAATTGGAGTACAAAAATGAAAAACACCGCCGAAGGACGTAACCTGCGGAGGTGCTTTTCGAAGAAATACAGGTTCATTATATTCCCAAACAAAATTCTGTCAAGCAAACATTATAAGTCTTATAAAATACACTCATATGGAAACCAAAACAAACAAGCCAAGCATTTTTGATCAGTTTACCGGCAAATATCAGCTTTCGAAAACACTGCGGTTTGAGTTGAAAACGGTAGAAAATACCCTTCGCCCGGAGTGAGGGCGCTATGACAGGTTGAATATCAATATTGAATTTCTACTTTTGTAGATGACCTAGAGATCCCTGATGGCTGGGAAGGTTGAATATCAATATTGAATTTCTACTTTTGTAGAATGGTGAATGCGCGTTGCCGCCTGCGGTGCAGATCGGACTTGTTGGAACAGGTGTGGTTGGCGGATTTTTGCTTGGTAACTACTGGTGGCGGAAGGTGTATGTGGAGCGGGTTTGGGCACATAAAAAAGAAGTGGTTAGTAAGGGGGTTGTAAAATATTCTGAACGGTCTACTATTGAAACATAATTTTATATCTATGAATCACGAAACACCCGAAGATCCCAGTGAGAAACCAAGCGAGCAGTTTGCCAGTAACGTTATTGCTTTCCCGGAGCGCGGAAGCAAAGAAGCGAGTCTCGTTTCGGAGCAGGTTCCAAATACGGGACAAGATGCAGAAGTCATTCATCCTTCAAAGTTTACTTTGAACACGCCGCGTGACGAACAACTGGCTGAACGTGCTACTCCAGACATACAATCAGACATGGACGGCATCACGCATGAACTGGTGGAGTTGGGAAAAAAGCGAGAGGAAGCAGAACGAACGTTGCGTGAGATTGAGGGGGAAATAAGTCAAAAAATGGCAGCGCGCACAACCCTTCAGGCAGAATTGTATAAACGACAACAGTAACAGAAATGAAATTAGGTTACTTCGCAGGATGTAGTCAATTGCACTGCTGTGTAGTACAATAGGACACGTGCAAAGCTTTTCTGTCAAAACCGACGTATTTGAAGGGCCGCTTGAGCTCTTGCTGTCGCTCATCGAAAAGCGCAAGCTCCTCATCAACGATATTTCGCTGGCTACCGTTGCCGACGATTTCATCGGCTATATTGAGCGCCATACCGAATTTCCTATGGGGGAAACGGCGCATTTCATCCTCATTGGTTCGACGTTGCTTTTGATCAAATCGAAATCGCTTTTGCCATCCCTGATGCTCACCGAAGAAGAAGAGGCAAGTATCGAAGATCTGGAACATCGGTTAACGCTCTATAAAAAATATAAAGAATTGTCAGTCCACATCGCGGAACATTTTGGCAGACAACCGCTTTTTTTCAAGATTCCAGCAAAAATACGCGAGCCATTCTTTGCTCCGGATAGCTCGATGACGGCAGAAAATCTGAAAGAAGCGGTCATGAGCGTACTTTCGCGCATTCCGGAAAAACAACACGAACTCCAAGCAACCGTCAAAAAGATCATGAGCCTCGAAGAAATGATCGAGCAGCTGCATGCACGCATACAGTCAAGCATCCGCATGAGCTTCAAAGAATTCTCCGGTACGGGCACCAAAGAAAAAGTCGAGATCGTCGTAAGTTTTCTTGCGCTTTTGGAGCTTGTCAAACGCGGTGCGATAAACGTCGAGCAGGAAAGCCATTTTTCTGATATACTGATCGAGACAGAAGCGGTCGGCTTGCCGCAATATTGATTTTTGCCTATGGAACTTGATGCAAAAATAGAAGCATATCTTTTTTATAAAGGCGAACCTGAAGACCTCTCGACGCTCGCACGTTTTTTTGAAGTGGATGAAGGGGAAATACGTATGGCGCTTGAGAAGCTTCAGACACGTCTTACGGGCGGCGTCGTATTGGTGGTGCACGATGAAAAAGCCGCTCTCGCGACGAGCGCGAGTGTTTCGGAGTATATCGAAAAAATGCGCAGAGAAGAGGTGACGCGCGACCTGGGGCGTGCCGGACTTGAAACGCTTTCGATCATCGTATACAAGGGGCCCGTCACGAGAACCGAGATAGACTACATACGCGGCGTGAATTCCTCGTATATCATTCGCAACTTGCTGGTGCGTGGCCTTATCGAACGCAAGCAGGTGGGTAAGGGGACGCCCCAGTATATCCCCAGCATCGAGCTATTGACGCATATGGGGATCGCGCAGATTACCGATATGCCGGACTATGCCGGCACACAGCAGGAATTATCAAGGAAATTCGAGCAGGAAACGACCGCATCATAGCCTCTCCGTATGGATGAACAACCTACCACAAAACGACGTATCGGACGACTGGCTTCCTGCAAAAAAAGCATCGTTCATGGATGGGCTTCTTTTTCATCTTCTCTATCACAGCGAACGCTGCTCATGATCGCCTTTGGGGCAAGTGCGGTACTTCTGGGAACGGGTGGATTTATCGCGCGCAGCATAGATGTCGCGCCATTCTTTGAACCACAGCCCATCGTGTTTGATACGACGATGTATCCGTCGGCCATGCCGACAAAAACGTTCATCGCGCCAACCATAGAGGGCAGGGCAGCGATCGTTTTCGACCTCGCCCAAAAGAAAACACTGTACGCAAAAAATGAAGGCATGCAACTGCCGCTTGCGTCGCTTACCAAGCTCATGACCGCTTATGTAGCGCATACGGCCCTTGATAACCATGCGCACGTCGTCATACCGCAGGACCGCCTTCCCGCCGATGGCGATCCCGCACTGATCTCCGGGGACATATGGGATTTTAAAGACCTCCTTGGTTACACCCTTATGCAGTCGTCAAACGACGGTGCGCGAGCCATCGCAGGCGCTGCCGGTGCGGTCATAAGCGGCAAAAACGGAGAGGATCAGCAAGCATTCGTCGCAAAAATGAACGCGGCAACGCAAGAGCTTGGCATGGCACAGACGTATTTCAGCAACGAAACCGGCCTCGATACCTCACTTCAAGAAAGCGGCGCATACGGATCCGCTCGCGATGTCGCGGTATTGTTGGGACATCTGCTACAAGATGCTCCGGAGATTTTTGAAGACACGGGCACACTCACCGGTACGTTTATATCTACCACCGGCAAGATCTATACGGCACGCAATACCAATCAGCGTATCGGGGAAATTCCGGCCCTCATTGCCTCGAAGACCGGTTATACCGATCTTGCGGGAGGAAACCTGGCAGTGGTATTCGATGCGGGCGTCAATCATCCCATTGCCGTGGTGGTGCTTGGTTCGAGTAGTGCCGGACGCTTCAACGACACCAAGGCTCTTGTAGACGCGACGCTCCAGTATTTCACAGGCAAAACCATGGAGCAGGCCCAAAAATAATGCTACACTACCTCAATGATGCTTGATATTGTCAAGGTGATCGTTCCTGCAACTGCGGCCTTTTTTACGGGCATATTGATCACTCCGATCCTCACTCATTTCCTGTACAAATATAAAGCGTGGAAAAAGAAAGCGGGCAAACGCGAGTATGGCGGGCAAGGGGAGACCAAACTCTTTAACGAACTGCATAAGGACAAAGAGGTCGGAACGCCCCGTATGGGCGGCGTCGTCATTTGGGCAAGCGTGATCATTACCGTGAGCGTTTTATGGATTCTCGCGCACGTCTTAGAAGCGCCGGTTCTTACCAAACTCGATTTTCTCAGCCGCAGCCAGACCTGGTTGCCGGTCGTCGCACTGTTTGTCGGGGCGCTTGCCGGGCTTCTCGACGATATCTTTGAAGTGACCGGAAATGGCAGTCATTTTGCCGGCGGCCTACCCCTCACCCAACGTTTACTCATCGTCGCGGGAGTAGCACTATTTGTCGGCTGGTGGTTTTTTGAAAAACTCGACGTGACCGCCATCAACATCCCGTACGTCGGTCCGTTTGAAGTGGGGATATGGCTCATTCCTATCTTTATCCTGAGCGCGCTTGTCATGTACGCGGGCGGCATCATCGATGGCATTGACGGACTCGCAGGCGGCGTCTTTGCGGCCATGTTCAGCGCGTATGCGGGGATCGCGTTCTATCAGCAGCAGATCGATCTCGCGGCGCTCTGCGCGACCATTGTCGGCGGCATCCTTGCATTTTTGTGGTTCAATATCCCACCGGCACGTTTTTATATGTCCGAAACCGGCGTCATGGGACTGACGATCGCGCTTACGGTGATCGCCTATATGGCCGACAAGCTCGGCGATGGCAGGGGAGTGATGGTGCTTCCCATTATCGCATTCCCCCTCATCGCCACCATCGCATCGGATGTCATCCAGATCATTGCAAAAAAATATTTCGGCAAAAAGATCTTCAAGATCGCACCATTACATCATCATTTCGAGGCAATAGGCTGGCCTGCACCGAAAGTGACCATGCGCTATTGGGTCATAAGCGTAGTGTTCGCATTTATCGGTGTTATCGTAGCGCTTACGGGATGATATGAAGACGCGACCTTTCGACAGGATGTTCTTGATCACGGCTGGAGTACTCGTCCTTGCCGGTTTTCTTATCTTTAGCTCAGCGTCATTGGGTCTTCTGGCAAAAAACGGCAACTCGTACACCTCCATCGTCTTCAACCAACTGGTACTCGGGCTTGGGCTTGGAGGATTGCTATTGTTTATAACATCACGGATTCCGTATACGTTCTGGCGTCGTTATTCTCTTTATATTTTTATCGCCGCACTGTTTGCCACGCTCTTGGTATTCATACCCGCCTTGGGACTCCACGCAGGCGGTGCCAAGCGATGGATCATCATCGCCGGCTTTTCGTTTCAGCCAGCCGAATTTCTCAAGATCGGCATCGTATTGTATTTTGCGGCATGGCTTTCATCGGCACGCACGAAATTACATTTGTATCAGTTTGGTCTTGTCCCGCTTGTGGCATTTCTGGGTGTCAGTGGCGCCATCATGCTCGCCCAGCCCGATACCGGTACTTTTTTGGTAATCGTATCCGCCATCGTGGGCATGTACGTTGCCGCAGGCGCACGACTGCGCGACCTCGGCATACTGTTACTTATTTTTATGTGTGCCGCAGGGTCTCTCATGCTCGTGAGGCCATACATCATGGAACGCGTGACCACCTTTCTTGATCCGGCATCAGATCCATTGGGTTCCGGATACCAGATCAATCAGTCCTTGATCGCGATAGGGTCGGGAGGTTGGTTTGGACGCGGATACGGACAAAGCATTCAAAAATTCAACTATTTGCCTGAGCCGGTGGGCGACTCGATCTTTTCCGTCGCTGCCGAAGAATTCGGTTTTTTGGGGAGTTTGTTGCTTATCATCGGCTTCCTTTTCTTTGCATTTCGAGGATTTGCAATCGCCATACGAGCGCCCGACCACTACAGTGGACTTGTCGTCGTGGGGATTGTTATACTGATCGTATCCCAGTCGTTCATCAATATCGCTTCGATGCTGGGAATCATGCCGCTGACCGGCGTGCCACTTTTGTTCGTCAGTCACGGCGGTACGGCGCTGTTGTTTGCGCTGGCGGAGGTGGGCATCGTACTTAACATTTCGCGATACGGAAAACCCGTTCTCGTCTCGTCGAAATTTTCAAAAGCGATGCGGCGTATAACCAAACGATGATATGAAGATCGTCTTTACCGGAGGAGGAAGCGGCGGACATTTTTATCCGATCATTGCCGTTGCCGAAGCGATCAATGAGATTGTCGCCGAGCGCAATCTGGTCAAACCGGAGCTTTTCTATATCGCGGATACACCGTACGACGAGCGCCTGCTGTATGAAAACGAGATAGAGTTTCGCAAAACGCCCGCGGGTAAGGTGCGCAACTATGCTTCCGTAAAAAATTATACCGGCTCCTTCAAAACACTCTTCGGTACCGGACGCGCCATCTTTCAGCTCTTCAATATCTTTCCCGATGTCGTCTTTTCAAAAGGCAGCTACGTCAGCGTACCGACCGTCACTGCCGCGCGCATCCTCGGCATCCCCGTCTTTATCCATGAGTCGGACGCGATACCCGGCAAAGCAAATATGTATGCGGCAAAATTCGCACGGCGGATCGCCATCGCTTTTCCGCAGGCCGCAGATCATTTCCCAAAAAAGGATCGGGTTGCACTCATCGGCCAACCGGTCAGACGCGCAATAATGAATCCGGTCATGGAGGGATCTCATGAATTCCTCGGACTCGATATGTCGGTGCCCGTGATCCTGATCCTCGGCGGATCGCAGGGCGCCGCGCGTATCAATGACGTCATCCTGGAAGCGCTTCCGATATTGCTTGAAAAATATCAGATCGTCCATCAAACGGGCGAGAAAAACTTTCAAGCGATCAAATCGATCGCGGACGTGACGCTCGAAGAGCATCCTTACAAAAATCGCTACAAACCGTTTGGCTATCTCAATGATCTTGCCTTGCGGATGTCGGCGGGGGTGGCGAGCCTCATCGTCTCACGCGCGGGCGCGGGGGCGATCTTTGAAATCGCTTCATGGAAAAAACCTTCTATCCTGATCCCGATTCCCGAAGATGTGAGCCGTGACCAGCGTACCAATGCGTACGCTTTTGCCCGCACCGGCGCCGCGATCGTCATGGAGCAGGAAAATTTGACTCCTCATGTCTTCGCGGCCGAGATCGATCGACTGATCGAAAACGAAGCGCTGCGCACACAAATGAGCGAAGCCGCGCAAACGTTTGGCAAGCCCGATGCCGCACGTAAAATAGCAGAAGAACTGATCGCCATCGCACTCAAACATGAACGCTAACCTTCCCACAGAAACCACATCGGTCGTCACCCGTATCGCGCCAAGCCCCACCGGCCAGATGCATATCGGCACGGTACGCACGGCACTCTTTAATTACCTCTTCGCAAAAAAGCATGGTGGCACGTATTTCGTACGTATCGAAGATACCGACCGTGAACGCAACAGGGAAGAATGGGTAGAGGCGATATGGGATGACTTCGCGTGGTGCGGGCTCATACCCGATGCACGGTATCGTACTTCAGAACTTCTGGCTCGACACCAGGAATTACTGCATATGCTCGTTGAAAAAGATCTTGCATACATTTCAAAGGAGCCGAAAAAAGATGACCCGAACAGCACGGTCGAAGTAGTGCGACTGCGCAACAAAGGCACTTCGGTAACCTTTGACGATCTCATTCGCGGGACGGTAACGTTTGACACGACTGAACTTGGGGATTTTGTGATTGCCCGTTCCATTGACGATCCGCTCTATCACTTCGCGGTGGTGGTTGATGATGGCGACGCGGGCGTGACGCATATTTTACGAGCGGAAGAGCATATTTCCAATACGCCACGACAGATCCTCATACAGGAAGCGCTTGGTTTTTCTCGGCCGCAGTATGGGCACTTGCCGCTCATCCTCGCCCCAGACCGTTCCAAACTTTCAAAACGCAAGCATGGCGCATCTATCGACAACTATCGCGCCATGGGGATCCTCCCCAATGCTCTGATTAATTATCTTGCGATGCTGGGTTGGAATCCCGGTACCGAACAGGAAATTTTTTCTCTTGAAGCATTGATCGAGCAATTCGACCTCTCCGGTATCCAGAAGGGCGGAGCGATCTTTGATATTGAAAAACTGCGTTGGTTCAACAAGGAATATATAAAGATGCAGACTGCACAGCAGAAAAAAGAAATGCTGCATAACGCATGCAAAGAGATGTCGATATGGCAGCAATTTTTCGATGATCACGAAGGCGTACGTGACGATGTACTTGAGCGGCACGCCACCACCGGAGAGGTTATCGATGCGATAGGGAAGGGTGAATACGATTTTTACCTGCGCACACCGGAAGTCTCGAAAGATCTTTTGGTGCCCCAAAAAGCAACGGATAGTCTGCAAATTAAAGCGCATGTGGATTATATTGTGCGACACTTACGTGATCTTTCGGAAGGGGAGTTTACCAAAGAAGCAATTAAAACTACAATATGGGAGTATGCAAGCGATGCGGGACGCGGCATGGTGCTTTGGCCCATGCGCACCGCGCTTTCCGGCATGCGTGCATCGCCCGACCCGTTTCTGATCGCGGAAGCCATCGGAAAACAAGAAACGCTGGCGCGATTGGAGCGTGCAGCGCAGATCCTGTCGGGCTAATCGTTCAAAATTCGTATGTATTTGCACCGTAAACATTTTTTTATAGTCAGTATCCTTATATCATTGCCTTTACTGTTGCTTGGCAGCATAGCGCTCCATGCTCAGACCGCCGATACGAGTCAATCGCCGGATGCGCAAGCGCTTCGGCAGAGGATCCTCGAGCACAACAAACAGCTCTTGCAGCTTGATCAAGAAATAAAACAATACCAAAGCAACTTGGACGAAGTTGGCAAAGAAAAGCAGTCGCTCCAAAGCACCCTCAAGACTTTGGATATTTCGCGCAGCAAAGTATCGACCGACATCAAAGCGACAGAGACCAAGATCGCGACGACCGACCTGACCATACAAGAACTCGAACAGCAGATCAGGGATAAGGAAAGCAAGATCGAGCGCAATAGCGTAGCGATTGCCCTGGCGATCCAAAAAATAGACGAGTTGGAATCCAATTCATTGCTTGAAAATCTGCTTATGGGCGATTCGATCACCGATGTCTGGGACAATATCGCATCGCTCACGTCGTTCCAATCTTCACTAGGGGATCAAATGAGAGAATTTTCAAATACGAAAAAGAGCTACGAGCAATCGAAAACTGAGGAAGCGAATAAAAAAGAAGAGTTGAACGGACTGAAGGGCGAACTTTCCGACCGGAAGAAAGTGCTCGACGGCACACGTACGGAAAAAAATCAGCTTCTGAGCACGACCAAAGAAAAGGAATCGAATTATCAAAAAATGCTCGCTCAGAAAAAACAAGAGCGCGAGCGGTTTGAAAAAGAGTTGCTCGATTACGAATCGCAACTCAAATTCGTCCTTGACAGAAGCACGATCCCATCCGTGGGCGCAAGTGTCCTTACGTGGCCTTTCGAAGCAAGTTATTTTGCCGACTGCCCGACCTTTGCGTCGGCGCTTGGTAACCCCAAATGCATTACGCAATACTTCGGCAATACGCCCTTTGCCAAATCGGGTGCCTACAACGGCAGCGGGCACAACGGCATCGACTTCCGTGCACCAATCGGCACCAAGATCACCGCGGCACTTTCGGGCGAAGTGATCGGAACCGGCAACACCGACGCGGTACCCAACTGCTACTCGTTTGGTAAATGGGTAATGATCCGTCATAACAATGGTATCTCTACCTTGTACGCGCATTTATCAACGATCTCCATCTCGGCAGGCGCACACGTCGAAACGGGTCAGGCCATCGGTTACAGTGGCGTGACAGGCTATGTGACCGGGCCGCACTTGCACTTTGGCGTGTATGCATCAAACGGTGTCAAAATACAAAAACTGAGCGATATTCCGGGCAGACCCATCACCGGCTGCTCGCCAGCAAGCATTCCGGTGGCCGGACTCGAAGCATATCTCAATCCGCTTGATTATCTTCCTAAATAGAAAGGCTTTCATCAAATCATCAGGAACGTGATGATACTATACAAAAAGAAAGCGCTCCTGCTTTCAGGGTCGTTTATAAACTCCTAATCCTACACACGTATGAGAATTATCAATATCGTCTCGCTTATACTCCTTGCAATCGGTGGGATCAACTGGGGATTGGTTGGACTCTTCAACCTCAACCTCATCGCGGTTGCGTTTGGCGAAGGCACTGCACTGAGTGCAATCATTTATACGCTTGTCGGGCTCGCGGCGATCTGGCAACTGTTTGCATTCCGTTGGACCATCGACCATGAAGAAGAATACGTACAGGTTCGACAAAGCAGCCAACAACATCAGCATGCCTGAATCGGGTAGCTTGAGATGAAGCAGCTAGAGAGGTCACTAACTAGGCCAGCCATACAAAACAAAAAAGAGCCGCTTTGGAGCACGGCTCTTTTTGTATACCTTTATTAAAGAAAGCAACCTATGTGTCGCAAAAGGTATATTGTGCGACTCTCATCTACTTTAGACTGGTAGCTCATCCCACCACCTACCCACTACAAACATAAACGCCCAAAACGGCACGATCAAAAAACTCGTGAGAATTTTTTTAGTATCCCACGGCCGCTTTTCCCACCACGGCCATACCATAGTAAATAAAAACCCAAGCGGTATGACGATAATGCTCAGGATCGCTTTTGTGACAAACGGAATTGACCATTTCATATGGCTTTATTATATCACGTATTTTATAAATTGCAAGTACCGCTTTTTGGGCTATTTTTGAGCGATCGTGGCGTCGCCTCCCCAGCAACGCTCGGAAGATGCCCAAGGACGCGTTCCTTCTTTGTCATAAAGATACCGTGCATAGCGAAGATTGCCGTCCAGACTGTATATGTCGATGCCCAGCGCCTGTGCGGCCTTGCCATGGTAGGTCTCGTTGATCTGCATAATGCCGATATCGTTTCTGTTGACGAATCCCCTGATGATCTGTCCGGATTGAGGATCGGTATGGCGGTATTTTGACTCGCACCATGCGATGCGGGCCATAATGGGTATATCTTTGAAATAATCCTGTACGACACTTCCCGCCGCTCCCGCTTGGATTTTCGCCGTCTTTTGATTCGAAGCAGCCCCAGCAACGCTTTCCGGTCCTGGTTCTTTCGCTTGAGCTTCCTGCGCCTCGATCGGGGTCACGGCAAAGGTCGCTGCGTTGTTGAGACTGAGATTCAGGTCAATATATGCAGACGCCGCAAAGACACCGAGTGTTACAAGTGTTCCTATGATAAGCCGATTCTAAATTGGTAAAGCAAAAATTCGCCTTTCGGGCGAATTGCT
>CAZDRD010000001.1:25257-26477 GCA_964507945.1 uncultured Candidatus Saccharibacteria bacterium | reverse complement strand
AGCTCAACGAAGCACAAATCGCAATCAATGCAGCGACAGCGGGCATGACCGCTGACGCGCGTCTCAAGTTCGACAACGAAGTACAAAACCGCCTTTCGTCGTACCTCGATGTGCGTGCGCGCGATATCGACCGTTCCGTCATTGCGCGCATTCCGCTTTCGACACTCACGATCGCGGCGACAGGCATGATCCCGGGCCATCTCCTCAATCAATTCTCACTTGATGAGTACCGTTATCCTGCTCCTGGAGTAGAATTCTCGCATCCCTCTTTGGCACCATATGATTCTATATTGCGCGTTGCTGTCACAGTAGGTGATCAATGGGGAATTGGCAGCGGCAAGACAAAAAACGATGTGTATGTCTTAGACAACAAGCTTCAGATTGCTGGAAGTATCAAGGACCTTGGAATAGGTGAACGCATTTATGCTGCACGCTTCATTGGTGACCGCGGATATCTCGTGACATTCAGGCAGACTGATCCGTTTTATGTGCTTGACCTTACGTATCCGTGGGAGCCAAAAATGGCTGGGCAACTCAAGATCCCCGGCTACAGCGCGTACCTTGAACCACTCTCGGACACGCTCGTGCTCGGTGTCGGTCGTGAAGGCTCGCAGGTCAAGCTTTCAGTGTTCGACGTTTCCAATCCGCAAAATCCCGTTGAAAAATCAAAATACACCCTCAAAGAGGGCTGGACCGAAGTCGAACAAAATCATCATGCATTCCTGCGTGATCCACTACATTCGGTATTCTTCATTCCCGGCGGCAACGGCGGCTATGTATTCTCATATGAAAATGGGAATCTCACACTAAAGGCAACCCATAGCGACTATACGGTACGACGTGCCGTATATATCGACAATTATCTCTACGTCATAGGTGACAGCAAGATCGCGGTCTTTGACGAAACCACGTGGACGAAGGTGAAGGAGTTGTCGTTGCAGTAAGTATATAAAAACAGACACCGCTCGAATCAAGAAAAAGATCCGAGCGGCAGACGATAGTGAGCGATGTCGAGCGCGGCGTATTTCTACCACGCTTGTTTCCAGATTTCCCAGGGAACCAAGACCACCTCTTTTAAGTGGTTAAAAACTTGTACCACTTCGAAGTGCCATTCCCCAAGTGTCTTGAGACGGTATTGAATCTGAGTTTGGTCGTGGTAGTCTTCAAGTCTTTTAAGATCCGACATCATTGCCCACTGTAGAAATGTACCGAAGGGAACG
>CAZDRD010000001.1:0-25157 GCA_964507945.1 uncultured Candidatus Saccharibacteria bacterium | reverse complement strand
AAGTCTTTTAAGATCCGACATCATTGCCCACTGTAGAAATGTACCGAAGGGAACGCACTGTTCTTCAAGCAAGGTCCCAAATTGAAGTATCTCAACCCCGGCGAGGTCTTTTTGGTAAGATACCTTTAATAACCTGATTTTGGAGAAGGGTGACGTGTGCCTCAAAGTCCCCGACTTATCGCCGAAACGAAGTATGTCATCATTGGGGAGGTATGCCACCTTTACTCGCTCACTTTTTTGGGCAACAAGGCGGATCTGTCCAGGCCGCCTTGCCTTGGCTTTTGAAAACGAGATGATCTTGTCTGTCATCGTGATTGCTCCTATTGTCTGTATAGAAAGTACAGTAAATATATTGAAATAGCAACATAGCACAAAAACTGGACTGCGAGATGCACGCACAGTATACTAAGAACTCATGTCTACCCTCGTATTTGACATTGAAACGGTCGGTGAAGACTTTGACGCGATTGACGATACCACCAAAGAGATCATGACATGGTGGCTCAAAAAGCAGTCAAGTGGCGGCCCCGACTACGAAGCGGAACTCAAGGAACTCAAAGAAGGGCTTGGCTTCTCGCCCCTGACCGGTTCGATCGTGGCGATCGGCGTGCTTGATCTCGAGCGTGACAAGGGATGTGTCTACTTTCAAGCGCCGGGCGAGACCATTGCCGACTTTGAAGAAAACGGCATCAAGTTCAAAGCACTGTCTGAGAAAGAAATGCTCCAGCAGTTTTGGGATGGGGCGGGGAAGTATCAACACTTCGTCACTTTCAACGGTCGCGCATTCGACGTGCCGTTTCTGATGGTGCGCAGTGCTGTGCATGGCGTGAGGCCCAGCAAAAACCTTATGGCCAATCGCTATACGAGTCTTCAGCCGCATGACACGAAACACTTTGATTTGTACGATCAACTTTCTTTTTACAGTGCAGTGCGCAAGCCGGGAAACCTTCACCTGTGGTGCCGCGTGTTTGGCATCGACAGCCCCAAGGCCGATGGCGTTTCAGGCGACAACGTCAAAGAATTGTTCGACGACAAACGTTTTGTCGATATCGCCCGCTACAACGTACGCGACATCAAAGCAACCGCCGCGCTCTACCAAAAGTGGAGGGAGTATTTCTTATTTTAATATAGGCGGATTACAGCAGGGAAAGAATATAAGCTTGCGAGGGAATAAGTATTGAGCTTTCCCGGAGCGAGGTTATATTCTTTCCCTTTATATTGCTTAATACTCTCACACCCGCTCAATCAACATCGTGTTGGTGGGGCCGCTCTTGCCCAAGGGCAGGCCGGCGCCAAGTACGAACGTGTCGCCTTTTTTGCCTAGGCCATAGTCTTTGATAGCTTGTTTCGCGAGCGTGATCGCTTCATCCAGGGAAGTGATGATGGGCGCGTCGTGCGGATAGCAGCCGAAATTGAGCAATGATTGGAAGAAGGTCTTTTTGTGGGGTGTCAGAACGATGATCGGCTGCTCGGGGTGATGCCGTGCAACCAGTCGTCCGGTATAGCCGGACTCGGAAAACGCGACGATCGCTTTTGCCGCTGTCGTGTGGGCGGCGTGTACGATGGAGCTTGTTACCGCATCGACACCATTTTGTGAAGGATGTATGCGGCTGTAATATTCGTCGCGGTAGAGGCTGCTCGCTTCGATCTTTTGCGCGATACCTGTCATAGTCTCGATCGCAAGTGCCGGGTTTGCACCTACTGCTGTCTCGTCTGAGAGCATGACTGCATCGGTGCCGTCAAAGATCGCATTGGCGACATCACTGACTTCAGCGCGCGTGGGGACAGGATGTTCTTTCATCGAGTCGAGCATTTGTGTTGCGGTGATGACCGGCTTGCCTGCTTGGTTGCATTTGAGAATGATCGTCTTTTGCACGATCGGCACTTCTTCTTTGGGGATCTCGATCGCGAGATCCCCGCGCGCAACCATGATGCCGTCTGCCGCTGCGATGATCGCGTCGATGTTCTCAACTGCTTGTGTCGTTTCGATCTTTGCGATGATGCCGACTTCGCGCGCCGTCTCTCCCAAAAGCGTGCGCAGGTTTTCAATGTCGCGCGCATGCCGCACAAAAGAAAGTGTGACGAAATTGACGCCGACTTCTTTGCCAAATACGATATCGAGTTTGTCTTTTGCGGTGATCGCAGGGATCGAGAGGTTGGCGCCCGGCACGTTGACGCCGCGGCGGCTCCTGATCATGCCGCCGACGACCACGGTCGTGACGATGTCAGTGGGCGTGGTTTTCTCGACATGTAAACGTACCTTGCCGTCATTGAGCAGTATGTCCTGTCCCTTTTTTACTTCGCGAGGGAGTTTGCTGTAGTTGAGATAGACGCGCTCGACGGTGCCCGGCACCTTTTTTGCAGTAAGGGTAAACGTCGCACCTTTTTTGAGGGTGATCGCTCCGTCAACAAAATCACCGATACGGATCTTGGGGCCGCACAGGTCTTGCAATATCGCGACAGGGATGCGGGTCTTTTCAGAGACCGCGCGCATTTTTTCGATAAGCACACGATGCTCGTCATGCGAGCCGTGCGAGAAGTTGACTCGCGCGACATTCATGCCTGCTTTTACCATGGCGGTCATGGTCTTTTCGTCGGCGCACGAGGGCCCGAGCGTGGCGACGATCTTGGTTTTTTTGAAATTGGACATAGAAAATGAATATGTAGTAAGACCAAGCAAGAGTCTCACAGACTCAAATATTTGTCAAATGAAGGATATTGACACATATCATTTTTAATGATACAATGTGCACGGTATCAAAAGTCAGTATTTTTTGTTGTCTTCAAACTGGTCTTAGAGGAGTATATAGAATGGCCAACTTTCTGGCGTTGTGCATTTCGGTGGCAATGTTGGGCATCATGATTGCCTTGTTGGGACACCTACTCGAAGTGGCGAATCGTCGCGAGTATCGGCTGATAACTCAGTGGAAGGGAGAAAAAGAGGAACACGAGCAGCAGCTATTAAAGCTGCGGGAGTTCCTTAAGCTTGCAACATCCGTAGCGGCAACTGTCGCAACATGGAATGAGAGGGTCCGTTCTGGCCGACTCTGCCTCGGGCCAGACGCCTTCATGACAGTAAGCGTGGATCCGGACGCAGAGGATGGGCCATGTCTTCTTGTCCAGTGTGGCACTGGCGAGGAAATACCCGAGACTATCGTTTTTGCCGCAGTTGGCCTGAATGGGGTCATTTCCTTAAAAATTGGACGTTCTTGTTTCAGACGGTCGCGAGTTTATACCGCTGAAGATGCTGCGAAGCAGATCCATAAGATCGTGGACGGCTACTTCTTTTTCGACGTCCGCGAAACGGCGTCGTAAGGCGCTATGCACATTCAGGGCCCCGACACAACGTCGGGGCCTCACCATTTTTATATTACGAAATACGCGCAGTATTTTTGCGCATGCGCGAACGCAGGATGTCGATCGCAATCGGCAAAAATGACGTCAGCACGATGGCGATGATGATGTATTCAAGATATTTTTCCACCCACGGAAATTGGGTACCTAAAAAGTACGCAAGCAATGTCACGCCGGCACCCCATATCGCAGCACCAATGATATTGTACAGAAGAAATGTGTGGTAACGCATCGAACCGATACCCGCAGTGATAGGGATGAGCGTGCGTATCACCGGCACAAAGCGTGCCATGACGATCGCTTTTTTCCCGTGCTTGGCATAAAACGCTTCGGCGCGAGCGACATATTCTTTTTTGAAAAAGAATGAATCTTTTCTATTGAACACTTTCGGGCCGAATTTCCACCCCAGCCAATAGCCGAAATTGTCGCCTAAAATTGCAGCTGCAACGACGAGTGTAGTAAGTAACGCGATATTGAAATACCCTTGCGAGGCAAGCAGGCCTACGGTAAAGAGCAGGGAATCGCCGGGGAGAAAAAAACCGACCAAAATGCCCGACTCGGCAAAAATGGTCACGAAAATACCGATGTAGCCAAAGGCTACGATGACATCAATAAGACTCGACATGTGCAGTTACTGTAGCACGTTTGTGTGAGGCAGTCTAATGTGATACTATGGCGCGTGGAATCAATCATGATAGGATAACAACATGCTGAGCATTCTCCTCGGGATCTTGTCCGGCGCGTTCGATGCGTCTGCACGAATTCCGGTAAAGTTATCTCGCATTCCACCACTACGAATGGTGTGGATTTCGACCATCATTACGTTGCCCATTTGGGCCGCTTGGCTTTTTGTGGGAGGAATACCGCATGTAAGCTTTGTGTTCTGGATTGTTCTTGCTGTCGATGTTCCTCTTTTGCTCGCGGCAAAGCTTTTGACGGTGCATGGGCATAGGAATGCGTCGATGACGGGCGCAAGCGTTTACATGGCGCTGACACCTGCTTTTATGCTCATCACGACACCACTCTTTTTCTCCGGAGCCCGTCCCACGTTATGGGGTGTGATGGGAGTCATCGGGGTAGTGGTCGGCGTCATTATCGCCAATGCCAAGCAGGGTCTTGCTCCACGGGCGCTCTATGCTGAACTTCGTCGCGAGCATGGCACCGCATCGTTTATCGGGATCGCAGCAATATACGCGATCACTGCCAATCTCGATAAGCTTGCTATTGATACATCCAATATCCCATTCTATCTCACGTTCTATTCTCTCTGCGTTTCGGTTGCAGCGTTTGTAATCGATAAGGTAAAAAATAACACCCATCCTCGAGTACGCGGTGACCTATATGCACTAGCGGCGGGGCTGTTGTCGGTATTTGCGGTGGCTCCTCATATGCTTGCATTGACATATACTCATGATGTTGAGTACGTCATTGCAGCCAAACGTGCAGGTCTCGTCCTGTTTACGATTGTGGGCGGTATTATGCTTGGCCTAATGGTACATAAACACAAGGGAGAATTGCAGGATCTTGGGCGTAAAGTTGTTGCGGCAGTAACCGTGTTTGCAAGCATCCTGCTCATCATATTTTATGGGATGTGAGCACAAGTCATTGAAAAAAACAAGGGGCGCTGCGCGTGTGCCCCTTTCTGCTTTCATAATTTTACAAATCCTGTATCGATGAATACGTATTGAGAAATGCGGGGATGGCAAACACCATGCCGATGAGTGGTAAGACGAGTGCGATGACGGAAATCACCACGAATGTCCAAATGTATCTACGTGTTTTTTCGGTCGAGCGATAAACCGCGTCGAGTTTTTGTTCGAGATCGGTAAGTTTCTCTTGCAGTTGCGGATCCATACGTTTAGTATACCTCTATGGGTATACAAATAGAAGCATCGTGGAAAAAACATCTTGCGCCGGAATTCGATGCGCCATACTTTGCTGATCTTTCTCATTTTGTACATGAAGAATATCGCCACCACACCGTCTATCCGAATCCGAAAAATATTTTCAATGCATTTGACTTATGTCCCTTTGATCGCGTTGAAGTGGTCATCCTCGGACAAGATCCCTATCATGGCCCGCGGCAAGCCAATGGCCTTGCATTTGCGGTGGGCGATAGCGTACCCGTGCCGCCGTCGCTTCAAAACATATTTAAAGAGATCGAATCGGATCTTGGAAAAAAAGTTGACCATAGTGGCGATCTGTCGCGATGGGCCAGGCAGGGCATACTGCTCTTGAATGCAACGCTTACCGTGCGGGCGCGTGCACCCGGTTCGCATCAGGGGAAAGGTTGGGAGCGGTTTACCGATGCTGCCGTTGCAGCGCTTTCCAATGAGCGCGAACATCTCGTTTTCATGCTCTGGGGAAGTTATGCGAAAGAAAAAGGAAAAGTGATCGACCGTACGAAGCATCTGATCCTTGAAGCGGCACATCCGTCACCGTTTTCAGCGGATCGCGGCTTTTTTGGATGCAAACATTTCAGTCGTGCCAATGCGTATCTTATCGAACATGGTAAAAAAGCGATAGAGTGGTAAATAATAAAAAGATATAAACATGTTCTTCACCTCTCATTCATTGGCTTTCGTGGTACACTTAATAAGTTGATACGTTAATTTATTATTCTATGATCAAGCAAACAGCAACAATCGTTTTTTCAGGGTTGCTTTTTGCAGCTCCGCTCGGGGGAACGGTGCTCGCGCAAAGCAATAGCGGTAGTTTCTTTGGTCAGGTTGCAGGGAGCGGTTACGGCGGTGGCAGGATCGAAGTCTGTCGCGCAACTGGTTCGCAGTTTACGCCGTATGTAAAAGTGTCGGTACCACGGCAAATAGCCGATCGTTGGATCAGCAGTGGTCAAGCGATCAATCCCGATGCACAGGGGCAATGCCCCAAAGGAGTCAGTATACGAGACTTCGTCCGCGAGATCCTGGCCAACGTCTTCTCGCGCTTCGCTTAGGTAAAACTCAGGCAAGGCGAGTACGCAGAAATAACTCCGCGTCCGGTATGTCTTCGATGCGTCCGACAGGACACCAGTGCTCTTGGCGCACTACTTTGATCGGACGCTCTTTTGCCAATGTTTCGATATACCAGGTAAGGTAGTTTTCGTGATCCACGGGAGTAGGCTTGATGAGTTCAAAGATGCGATTATCGAGCACCATTGACCCAGTACTCACGAGATTGCTGGGCGGATTCTCGGGCTTTTCCAAAAGTTCTTTTATGGTGCCGTCTTCGTTGGTAACGATGACGCCGAAGCGCTGCGGTTCGGGATGTTCATACGCCAGTATTGCAAGTTCATGCCCAAGAGCGTGCGCAAGACTTTCCCGACCGACGATGTCATCACCAAGCAAAAGCAAAAATTTTCCTTTGATATGGTCGCGGGTCAAATTGAGCGCGTCTGCCGTGCCCGTCGCCACTTCCTGCCAAACGTAGACCAGTCGTTTCCCCTCAAACTCGTCTCCGTAAAAATCCACGATCTGCTGGCCTAAATGCCCGATCACGAGCACCACTTCGTCAACTTCCTCAGGAAGTTGACGCATGATATGGCTCAATATAGGCTCGCCGTCCACTTTGACGAGCGGTTTTGGTGTCGTGAGGGTCAAAGGTAGCATACGCGTACCACGGCCGGCGGCTAATATCACTGCTTGCATGAGCTTTTATATAACAAAACTTTGACACTATGTCAAGTTTTCTTTAAAACTCGATATTTTTTACTTTTCTTTCAATCTCAAAAGTGAGATATCATCCCAATGCATCGCTTCAGACGGCAGGCTTATGAGGGCGTGCAGATTTGCGTCTTGTGCATCGCTTGTGGTGGCGGCAAGGTTTTCAATGTACAGGATATAGTGAATATTTTGTTTTTGTAACGCCTCAAGTAATGCTTGTTGAGGATACTGCGATGCGTGCTCTACCAGCGTATCAATAGCTCGGTATGCATCGTCGTTTTCTTGATGGTAAATGCCGCCTATCTCGACGTTTCGTGCGACAATCATGCGATCCCGTCCGAAAAAATCAGGCGCGGGATTGGCGACGAGAAGTTGATGCGCAAAGGGAAGGGAGCTGTATTGATGCCATGGAAGCACCAAGACTTTTTCTTCAGGTAGGGCCTGATCGAGCACCATCTTTGCTTGGTGCCATGATTCTGGATACCATACGGGCGTGAGCTGTCCATGGAACCCGTTCCACTGATACATGCCAAACAACATCGGCAGCAAAAGTGCAAAGGCGATGACGAACGGTCTCGCACGTCTTTTTTCGAAATATGCAAAAATAGATGCAAAGCCCATTCCCGCAAGCAGCACATAGGCCAGTGAAAGAAATGCGGCTATTTTGTGACTATCGCGTAAACCACTCCAACCGGGAAAATGTTGATAAAGCAGCAGATTGAATGAACGAAATGGCGTGTCCGCCGTGCCGAGTGCGGTGATGTATGTGAGTATACCAATGCAAAATAAAAACACGGTCAGAAAATGCGTGTCTGGATCATGTATGCCGCGATACATGCCGTACATCGCGATAAGTGCGAGTATGAACGCAGTGATCCAAAATAGCCACGTATCTTGTGGCCAGACGAAATAATATCTCCACGCCTGTTGTTCTCCCCAAAAACCTCCCAGCGCCGCGACGTTGAGCATCACGGACGTGCTTTCGTTTTGTGCTGCGGCAAAAGCCGAAAAATGTCGCTCATCGAACTCGCCTTCAAGTGGCGCATGACGTATCAATGCCGGTACCATCCAGTACATGCTGACCAAAAGAAACGCTACCACTCCCAGTCCTGTCCATTTCACCATCCGCCCCGCAGCGTCATACGTTTTTCTCCCGACCTGCAAGCCTGCATACGTATTGACAAAAAAGAGTGAGAATAAAAGCGAGAGATAGACGAAATGAATCGTGCCGAGGCTGATCAACCACAACGCGCCCGCAAACAAGACCATTGATCGTGGGCCTGGTTTTTTGGTAAGTTGCACGAGTGCATACACAAGCAAGGGAAGCAGGGCATACCCGAGCAAAACCGTCCATTGTCCCGCAAGCATCCGCGAATACACGAATGGATTGAGTGCGTAGAGCATCGCTGCGCATACTCGTGCCGCACCCGATGAGATCAGGGGCAAGAATCGCCACGGCACGTACAAGAGCAGGAAAAAAATCATGAGAAGGATCATTTTCTGTACAAGCCACGAAGGTATGATCAGGGAAAAGACATAGAGCAATGCTTGTAAAATAAATGTATTGTTGAAAGCGTCGCTACTCCAGACAAGCGGCACAGTTGGCGTCCACGGCATGTCCAAGGTCAGGATATAACCGGGCGTGAGCATCGGCCCCAAAATGAGGAGCGTGAGCAGTATGAAAAAACAGGGGATATATCTCGACATGCTTATTTTTTTGATGCCGCACGACGCCTGTCGCGCCTTATGAAATCATACATCAGATACATGATGCAGCCGATGAACGTAACCACCGAGATAACGAGTCCGACATAGAACCACCGCTGCGGGAAGAATTCAATAACAAGATCCATATCATAGGTGCCGTCTGGATTGCGGGTACAAAGTGTTTGTTTTACACAATACGTCTGCGTATCGATATACCAACCGTTGAGAAAACCATTGAGCTTGAAATGATCATCGTCAGGAATACGGTCCGGGCTTATCCATGGGACCCATGTTTTGAAAAAACCGCGCACGTGCTCGTTATCGAACTCCAGCTGCCACTGTGGATGGTAGCTTTCGCTCATCGCAAGATAAAAAGGTGTCGACGCGCCTTTAACATGTACCAATTTTTTTGTAGGATGTACCGTTTCAAAAGCAATGCTCTGCGGTACGGTGAGGGAAGTCGTCGTCGCGTTGACAAGCCAATAGTCGAAAAGATCTTTCGGTAGTCGCGTCATCGCTATCGTGTCGTAACGTACCCGATTCACGCTTTTGTTGTCGGTGGCATAAGCGTATACATACAGATACGCCCCGATCGTATCATTGGGCACGTGTATGATTTTTTTGAATTCATGCCACATCTCATCATTGGTTTTGATCGGAATTTGTTCGTTAATAATTTCGGACGCGCTGGTCGCATGTTCGTCGCTAAAGAAACCCAGGTAGTATCCTGCTTGTTGTGCGGGTCTCCCTTGGTAGGCAAAAGTCAGCAGGTACGTCTGGCCGCCGGCAAGCGGTATCTTTTGATTGGTGCAGGCGACATGCCGTGTCGCTTCAAGCTCAAGAGCGCGATCTCCCGCGTATGCATCGGAGACAAGACGCATAGCAAGCTGTGGATAATCATCGTATGCATTGCAATCTCCGACCCTGTCGGTCCAGGCGCCTTCTTCGAAAGAAGCATTGCGTACGACGTTTGTCGACGTATTGCTTCTCGTGTATCTGGTCGTCGTGCCATCCGATATTTTTTCTACCATCGTGGTGTTTGGGGTATACAGGGTATAGGGCGTGGAATCAAGAGGGGACGATACGATCGCACCATTTTGGATATGATGTGCATTAACGTCAAAAAATACTTCACGAACCTCTCCGGCGTATACCGGCGACGTATCGGTCGCGATGAAATAAAATTCCTTACCGAGATTTTTCGTCACAAAATCATATCGCTCTTCCAAACGGTCGAAATTGGGAAATGTACTGAGTGTCGTGAATGCATGGACATATGGCTTATAATATGCGTTTTCATAGATGGCCAGTTCCTTCGTGCCTATGTCTACACGCGTGAGATAGGGAAGGCTATCAAGTGCATTGATATACCACTGTCGTATGTTCGGATCCGTCCGCCCACCATAGTCGATAAAGAAATCATCATCATTTGCCGTATCTTGGAGAGGAACCACGACATATTTTACATTAGACGACGTAAGTAAGAAGTGCGAAAAATTATGCTGGAGCGTGCTGATGATTCGATACTGCTGTTCATTCGAAGGTATCGTCTCGTCAACAAATGGCTTCCAAGCATTTTCGGAAACGGTCACCGCGTCGATCTTCGGATGCGTATCGGTGTATATACCCCAACGCGAAGAAATGGGCATCCATAAAACGTTGAAGCGATCGTTTTCGACGAGCATTTTTTCCCGAAACGTAAGATACTCCTGCGGTATCGTTCGTGGCACGAAAAGCGATTGTATGTCTCCCGTGATGAATGGTCTGGTATTGACCAAAAAGATAAACGCGATACATCCCAAGAGCGCCACTCTCGTATATTTTGTCAGATATATCATCGCATCTCCCCTCCAAATCCAGTTTGCAAACGAAGCGATAAGTACGGAATACGACAGTGCAATGAGAAAATAGAACTTGCTTGCTTCTCGAAATGCGCTAAAACCGGGCACATGAGCAAAAAGCCAAGGATAAAGACCAGGAAGCGGCGTTCCTTCTTGCTTGGCAAGGAATATGCCTACAAACGCGAGTATTCCGAAAAAAATCACTACCGGACGGCGCCTCTCGAACCATAGTCCGGCACCGGCAAACAGAGGTATGAAAAGGAAATATATCGGCACCGATTGCTTTATGAAGATCGCGATTTCAGATCCCGTCCACCACGGATGAAAAAGCGTCGCAGCGCTTAAGAAATCGTAATATTGTCCACCCCACAAGGTCCTCGTGAGGAGGTCCTGTTGCGTGAGGTCGGTAATGTGCAACAACCCCAAAAGCCAGTATGCATTGAGCAACATAGAAATGACTCCGAAAATCATGCAGACGTATATGATCTGCATACCGCCTTGGGTACGATACAGAAGAAGGCACCAGAGGGCATACAGGCCAAGCGCCATCGCGATCACATACGCCGCTCGTGGTTCGTATGCGCAGACCACAAAAAATACCAGACTCGTCAAAATCGTATCGGTGAGCGACCCTCGTTTCAATGCGCGATTGAAGAGAAGAAATAAAATCGGACACAAGGCAAATGCCACCCCCAAGGTCATGTGTCCGGTCTGGAGCGTGAGGATGTAGGTATTGAAGGAAAAAACGATAGCGCCGATAAACGCGACGGAGGCGCTTTTGAATATATTGCGAATCAGTATATATGAACCGAACACCCCCATGATGATCGCGGGAAAGAAATATACGATCCGCTCGATCGCTTCCCATGGCAATCCGAAATATTTTGCAAGCATGCCAGCGCCTGCATAGGTGGGCGCCTGCCCGACATCCAGAAGGATTCTTCCAAAGTTAAAGTCGGAAAGCCAGAGCGAAAAATAATCCGCACGAAGACTTTTCAACGTCTCAACAAAAAGGTACGGCCAGTCGCCTTTGGTGATGATCGAGAACGTGAACAACCATTGATGGTAGGTCGTCAATACGATCGCAAGCAATAGAGCCAGATATATTTTTTCATCCCGCCGCATACTTGAGAAGGTCGTACAAGTGCACGCTATGCTGTTCTGAACTGAATTTCTTCCGTACGACCTCTGTCGGATCGGAACAATATCGCTCATGATCTATGAGCGATCGTATCGTATCCGCCATCTCTCGTTCGTTCGTGATCAGAAAACCGTTTTGGCCGTTCACGATTATCTCGTTGGGTCCGGGTATGTCGTAGGCAACCGCAGGTATGCCCGATGCATTCGCTTCGATGAGCGTCAAGCCGAATGATTCCCATCTGCTGGTTGAAAGCAAGAGATCGCAATGACGATAGACGCTTGGCATCTGTTCATGGGGTATATGACCGTGAAGATGTACATTTTTCCAGTCCCTTGTTTCTTTCTTCAAAGTCTCTTTTTCTTCGCCGTCTCCTGCGATATGCCAAAAGATTTTTTCATCGTACCGTATACCGTCGTTGAGCATTCTGATGACGTTCACCAGGCGATCGATACCTTTTTGCATCGTGAGCCTTCCCACCCATACGATATTGAATTTCCGAGAATCCCATTGATACGGGTATACATATTTTGTCGCATGTTCCGTAAAGGTGCGGATATTGATCGCATTTGGGATCTTTGTCACGCGCTTTTTGGGAAACATTCTTTTGACAATATGCTCATCCTGCATATTTTTGACATGGAATGCGGTCACTCCTTTTGTAAGAAATGCATAGATCCGGCCTTGATAAAGAAAGTTGTGTAATTTTTCCCGTATGGATTGTGGCTGCGGATAACCAAGCGGTGTCGCACAACAAAAGACGACCGGCGGCATATGCACGTATCTTAAAATGCTTGCAAATATCATAGCTTCAAGAAGTTCATTTTTCGCATAAATGACATCATATTCTTTAAGCTTTGCCGAAAGCGCTCTGAATGAAGGCATCTTGTGGTATGGAATAGTTCCAAGCTGTGACCGTATGTCGGCCCGGACTTCCTCACGTTTGCGAATATTTTTAACATACGCTTTTTTCAAATAATAGATATCGAGCATCTTCTCCAGCCTCAGTGTAAACTGGTCATCGAGCGTGATGATATCGACGGTGGTATCTTTCATCGCGGAAAGTTCCTTTGCGGTATCTATGAAATATTGTTCCATACCGCCTGCGTTTTCCAGTACGGTCGTCATGTAAAATGCCACTTTCATTTTTTCAGCTTATACCATAATAAAGCGACGCCACCGACGCCAAACTCGCAGGTCTTCATAAAGAGCACACCGAGGCCGAGGAGGGGATTGCGAAAAAGTTTGAGGGGATGTTTGAAGAAGGTGGCATAACGGCCGATGATCCCTCGTTTGCGTTTGACAGCAGTGGGGATGTCGGTCGCGTACGAAAGGTACTGACCTGCGTTTTGTGCGTAGTAGTATTTCTTTTTGAGCGTTTGCATCAGACTGATACGCCCTTCGTTGTGATATATGAGATCAGAAATACGAGCAAGAGGTCCGCGCATCTCGATCCGGTCCGCGAGGTCCCAATCTTCGCCCGATATTAATGCTTCGTTATAGCCGTGTACCGCATCAACGTCGACTTTGCGAAAAAAGCGCGCCGCCTCGACTGCATCGAGGCCGACATAGAAACTGCGCTCGAGTTTTTTGCATTGTGCCCAGAAACCTTCACCAAATGATTCTTCGGGAATGATGATGCCTTTGATGTTTTCATTACTCATAGCAGCAACGCAGCTTTGTATAACTCCTTGTGAAAGGTGCATATCGCTGTCTATGAAGACGACAAACTGACCTTGTGCCTGCGCTGTGCCAAAGTTCCTTTGTGCGCTGCGCTCCGGACCTTTTTCAAATACGTTGTTAGTGTACTTTTTTGCGATGGCTTGCGTCGCGTCGGTGGAAAAGTTGTCGACCACAATGAGCTCAATGTTTGGATACCTTTGCGCTTTGATCGAGGCGAGACATACATCAAGAAATTGCGCGGAGTTTTTTGTCGGAACGATCACGGAAACAAGCGGGTTTTGCATAGGTCAGGATTTTGGATGGATAATCTTCAAAAAATCTTCGTAACTTTTTTCAAAATTGATCTCACGGCTCCAGCCCCAGGCGGCTGTGCGCAGCATGTCATATCGTTTTTCGTCGCTTAAAAGTGCAACAAGCGTATCGGCAAGCGCCTGGGGCGTATTGCGCGAGGTGACGCACCCAGTGACGCCATTTCGTACGCTGTCGCGTAGGCCGTGCACGTCATAGACGACCGCGGGCGTTCCTTGGCTTGCGGCTTCGGTAACGACGAGTCCCCAACCTTCGCGAACGGAAGTCGCCGCAAGGACATGCGACTGCTGTAAAAGTTCCAAACGCTTTTCTGCGCTTACTTTTCCGAGCGTGACGATAGAAGAAGCAAAACGAGAGTGTTTTGCGTATGTTTGTAGCTTTTCTCCATATGCGCCTGAACCGTCGCCTGCAATGATGAGTACAAGAGCGGGAATCTTTTGTTTGGCTATCTCAAAAGCTTTTACTATGTCGAGTGTGCGCTTCATGGGCCGTATCGCGCCGAGGGAGAGCAGGGTAGGAGCTGGATATTTTTTGAGTGGAGCGAGGTTGTGCGCCGGCTCTGTCTGTATCCCCTCGCTTATGATGTGTATGTGATTTCGTTTAAAACCATATCGCACGAGGTCATGCTTGGTGCTTTCTGAAACAGTAATGATCGTATTTTTTCGCAAAAGCCAAAGATAGATCGGCTCAAGTACGTAGCCTACGACAGAAAGAGGGAACGACATCTGATAAAACCAAATCTGCCGGGCAAGCTGGTGTACCAATAGGATATTTTTCTCATGTACATAATATGAGGTAAAAAATGGTATGGTATTTATTTCTTCTATCACCAGATCGAAAGACGAATGCATTTTTTTATAATACCGATATGCGTGCCAATAGACGCTGTAGCGATTGCCCGAGCGCACGATGCGATACCCGTCACGGTTCTCCTCTGGCGCGGCGTCGGAGAAGCCTGCCGTGAACAAGGTGACCGTGTGGCCGTCTTTAACGAGCCGCCCCATAAGCTCATGTGCCACGACTTCCGCGCCGCCTGCCTGCGGATGCGAGAGATCTTTCCATGAAAGCCAGAGGATGTGCATACGGAAAATGGTCAATTCTTTTTTCTCACGATATAGAGCGGGCGATTTTGTGTTTCGGTATGGATGTTGCCGATGTAAAATGCCAAGAGGCCGATGCAGGTGAGTACGATACCCACCAAAAACAAAATGATGCATGCGAGTATCGCGGGTCCCGAGAAGTTGAATCCCATCGGGAGGATGTATCGGTCGGCAAACATCACGAGGCCGAGCATTCCCGAGAGGAACGTGATAATCACGCCTAAGTAACCGGCCAGCCGCAGCGGCATGAGCGAATGGGAAATGAAACTCGCAAATGCAAGTTCGATCAATTTGAACGTCGAATAGGAAGGCTTGCCGCGCGTACGGGGGTGCGCGTCAAAGTGCACGTAATGGCGTCTGAAACCCAGCCAGTCGATGAGCCCCCGCGTCATGCGGTTATGTTCGGTGAGGCGATTGAATTCTTCTACGACGATGCGGTCAATGAGACGAAAATCGGTCTCGTGCGGTACGATGCGCGTCTCGGAAATCATATTCATGATGTTGTAGAACAGTGCGGAACCGGCGCGTCGGACCCAGAGATCGCTCTTGCTTTCGCGGCGTATGCCGATGACGATCTCGGCGCCTTGTTCCCACTCATCGATGAATGAGCGGATCATTTCGGGAGGGTGCTGCAAATCGGCGTCAATGCAAATCACGGCGTCGCCTTGGGCTGCGTGTATTCCTGCCGTGGTCGCGGCTTCTTTGCCGAAGTTGCGGGAAAATGTAATACATCGTACCTGTTCCTGCAGCTTTCCAAGTTGGCGTATGTTCTCAAGCGAATGATCCGTACTGCCGTCGTCCACAAAAATGGTTTCAAAACGATAGGGCAAAAGGTCGGTTGCTTTTTTCAGTTCCTCGAAAAAAGGCAATACATTTTTTTCTTCGTTGTAGACCGGCACGACGATGCTGATATGTTTTTTAGTGTTTTCCATAGCTGACATACATGACCGCAAGCATGATAAGCGATATGACACTGCCCGCAAGAAAACTTGCGACTACCTGTGCGGGCGAAGCGTGAAAAAAGAAAAGAAATACACCGATGCCGCATGTCCCTGCGATACTTATCGGTATGAGTATCATGGTACGCAGCGCAAGAAAATAAAATATGAAGACGTTGATAAGGGCGACGACGAGCGTGTGTAATGCCAAAAGCGGCAACATCGATGCAAGCGCTAGATAACGCGCTCCGATGAGGGCTTGCACCACAAACTCCGGTACAACTATCATGATGCTAAGTCCCACAGAGCCAAGCAGAGCGGTTATGGCAAGCGCTTTGAGGAGGTATTTTCTGTTCTCCTTGGGGGTTGCGGTGAGGGTGATGTAGGGTAAAAGCACCGCCGCTACCGAACCGGTTGCAAAAAAGATGATACGCGCAACGGTCGCGATACCGCTATAGTATCCCGCGATATCGGGAGGAAAGAGGTATTTGACGATCTCGACGTCGGCAGTGTAGAGGAGCGTTACGAAACCCGTTGCAAAGAACACCAGCACCGCATAGGCAAGTTCGCGCCGCAAGCGATCGTTCCAAACTATTTTTTTAGGACGAGGAAGCGATACCGCATGTTTCGTTTTTATAAAAATATACGAGAACGAAAGTAAGGTCGCGATGAAAAGTCCCGCGACGGCGCCAAACGCATTCCATCCGATGATGACCAAAAGTGCCGCAAAGACAAGTCTGCCAAGCGCGGCGATCATGTTAGCGACCGAAAGCTCGGCAAAGCGCCGCTCTGCTTGCAAATAAAATCTGCCATGATTTGCAAGCGCGGCGACGAAAAGGGTAAGTCCTACCAACACCACTTCGAATGAGGTTTCCAAATGCCACAATCGTGTCAAATACGGCGTGCATAAAAACAATACGAGTATGCCGCCGCCCATGACATACATCACGAGCGTGGAGAGCGTCTCAAGCAGATCGTCGTGCTCTTTTTTGTTTGCAAACATGTTGAGCGCGACCATACCGAAAACGCTGAGCACGACCGAGATTTGGGTATATAAGGAAAAGAGCACCTGCACCTCGCCGAAGCGCGAGACTTCCATGAGCCGCGAGAGGAGCGGGTGATAAAGATAGTTGAGGAAAGCCACGAGCATCGAACCTATGAAAAACACCGCGTTGTGGCGTAGAAAGGTGTCGTTCAGTAATGCGCGCAGCCGTACTTTCACCCCCGTAGTATACCATGAGAAAAGGCTGCAATGCCGGGTTTTTGTGGCCCGCTACTCGTTCACTGCGGCTTCACTTCCGATCGTTCACAATGGAAGATATTAACAGCTAAAAATACTTGCTATGTTATCCTGGGCTTTGATATTCTTTGTGCTCGCGCTTATCGCCGGTGTCTTCGGATTCTTCGGTATCGCGGCTGCGGCAGCAGGAGTAGCAAAACTGCTGTTCGTGCTGTTCTTGGTTTTGTTCGTCGCGTCTCTTCTGTTTCGAGTCGCCGATCGCGCTGATACGACCGTAGAACGCAATCTATAGAATTTTGCTTCAGTCTTGCATTATACGATACGGCAAATCCCGCTTCATGCGGGATTTGTCTCAGTCAAACACCTTGATAAGATAGGCGTCGATATCGCGCTGATCCATATCGTAAAAGTTTTGACTCTTGCGATGTAGATCTCGAGCAAGTGCATCGCCGACAAACCGCCAGTGCCACGGCTCGAAGATATAGTATTGGTTGCCTTGAGGATAGGAAAGTACGAAACCGTATCGATAGGCATTTTCCTGAAGCCATGTGTATGCTGCCGTCGTATCGAAGCCATCAAGTTGCCCGCTAAGGCCCGTCGTGATGAAATCGACCGCGGTGCCCAGTTGATGTTCGCTGTAGCCTTGGTCTGCGGAAAAGGTATTTGCGGTCCCGGCACCGTACGTGACCGTGTACGATGATTTGGTGTTGCGCTGTTCCTCGAAGGAGCGGAAAGCGGATTTCACATAGAGCTTGACGCCGTCTTTTTCTGCCGCTTTGAGGAGGTTTTGCAAGTATGGCCATACCGGAGCCGAGATGCGCTCGACGCGGTTGTCGTTATAAACATAGTCATTGGGAATTTGTACGAGGCGATCCGGCTCGTAGTGTTCGTTGAGGAAAAAGATCTTTGAATATTTTTTCAAGATCTCGGGATCGGTCTTCGAGAGTTTTTCCAGATCGCCCACGGTGCCGGATATGTCCTCAAGCTTACCCTGCAATTTTTCCTGAAGCGCTTCGTTTTTGTTACTCTGCTCCTCTAGGCTCGCTGACAACTCCTGATTTTCATTGACCGCGATGCCCACCTTTTCTTCAAGTGCGGCAAACCGTTCGTTGGCGGTGGTTTGACTGCCGAGGTACGCTGTCACGAGTTCCTGGTGTGCGGCGGCGAGCTCGCGGTATTTGTAGACGCCAAAACCGAGCCCCGCAAATGCGATCAGCAAACCAAACGAAAGCGCATAAAAGAAATATATGGGACGCATGTGCGGATACGTACCACTATTCTACAAAAAAATCGGATACAATACCACGATGTTACGTTCGTGGATCACGCTCGTGCCATTCGATGAGTTCTCCGGCTCGCCGCTCCATCGAGTCGGCTTTTCGCACATACCTTCTGTTTTCCTTGGGAAAAATTTGAAAATGCGTAGATGCATCGAGCGCTTCGGCCAAGAAATCCAAGTCTTCTTCGGCAGTGATCCATGCCGTCCCGAACCGTTTGAGGTTGAGAGGTTTCGAATACGAACGCAGCATCTTTTTGCCCGTCGCATTGTCGAAATACTCATGAAAGTATGAGAGGGCAAGTTCGCGCAGGGTCTTGTATACCGGATCGCGAAAGCGAAGCACGGCATGGTTGGTCTTGCTGATCGCGCCCCAATAGCCGTTCATTTTGTAAAGCGTGACGACATGATCGATGTCGCCAGGCGCCTTGAGGTCGAGGATAAGCGGCGGCTTGTTCGAAAGCCACAGTGCCGTGGCGGCAAGAAGTGCGCCTTCAAAACAATGCATCTTTTGTTCCCGCAGCACCTTTCGCGGCGAAAAATACGTCTCGCCATCCTTCTCCCAATTGATGGGAAATGTGTCGAGAAAATCTTGTATCTTGATCGGTGTCGTCAATTTTCTGAACACGCGGAGTTCTGCTGCGGTAAGTCCCCACATCTCTAGAGCATAACATACTGGTGTCGCAAGGCATTGTAGGGTACTATATTTTTTTATGAAAGAAAAAACAGTAACAAAAACAAGAAAAAAGAAATTCGAACCGGGCGGGTATCGTCTTTTGGTAAAACGTTCAAGCGCGGGCCTGGGACTCTTTGCGGGCGAGCCCATACCCAAAGGAGCGTGCATCATCGAGTATGTCGGTCGGGTCATTTCCAAAGAGGAACATCATACCAGCCGCAGCAAATATCTTTTCGAGATCAATGCGCGCAAAACGATAGACGGTACGGCACGTACCAATACCGCGCGGTACATCAATCATTCGTGCAGGCCCAACTGCGAACCGGAAATTCACCAGGGCAGGGTATTTATCTTGTCGCGACGTGCTATCAAAGAAGGTGAAGAGCTTTCGTATGATTATGGCCGTGAGTATTGGGATGAACACATAAAGCCATATGGCTGCCGTTGTCCCAAATGTCAGGAGAAAAAAGCAGAGAAGAAATAATAATCGCCATACAAACAACAACAGCTCCCCCAAGGGGAGCTGTTGTGAACAGGGAAGCTATCCGACTAACGGGGGATGACGTTACTCACTTCCATGAAATATCCATCCACGCCTAGTCCCCACGGAATAGCCACCGAAATACTATTGTCCGTTACGGTGTACTCCGCGTTGTTGATCACCTTCGTGATGTCGCTGTCGTTCACTTCACCGAAATTTTTGTAGGGGATACGACTGACCGTCACATTGACTTTGTTACTTGAATCTGCGGAACGGATACCGTCAAGGCGGATGGTCGTATTGCCGACGGTTGCGGTGTCACTGGGGCTCCACCGTTGATCGAAGACGTCGTTGCCTAAGAGCGCCCATGCTTTTTGACTGCTGGAGTTGATGGAAGCGACTGCACCGATCTTAGGCGATGTGGTGACGCTGGTAAAAGGTGCTTCCGCTCCGCTCATTTTGGCGTAGTTGGCAAAGATGTACCATATGCCATGCTTGCGCCAGGTACCGCCGCTGTAGAATAAGCCGTTTCCTGCCTCGCCAGTCGAAGGCCAGTCTGCATCCGTAGCGCCGATGATTTTTTTACCAGAACCTGCATGCGTCGCTGACTCAAGCAATGCGATTTCATACGCTGCACGGCCGGGGCGCTTGCCATCGTTCTCGCGCAAGTATTCGAGTACCATCGCATCGCGTGCGGCACCGATCGACGCAGCATAGTTCATGTACGTATTGAACCGTTCGAGCGTCTTCGGATCGCCAAAGTGCCAGTTCCACAGATCAGGTACAACGTTATTGTCTTTGGCATATTTCATGAAGTCAGTCGTAAACGTCTCGTTGAGGTTGTTGAGCCCGACTGACGTACCTGGTGCAGTGAAGCGTGCAGTCGGGTCAAGTGCAACGCCGCCGTTGTACCCGGGAAGACCTTCTTTGAGCAATTTGTAGGTGAGGCGATACATTTCCTTGAAGTGTGAATACGTTGACGCTTCACTTGCAGGTGTCTTCCACCAATATTCCCCGTTCGGCTCATTCCAAAGGTCATAGATGCGTTTGTTGGCGTCGGGAACAGCGGTTTTCATCTGATTGACCTGCGTCACCACATAGTTAAGCCATGCGCTGTAATCGGGAGCGTTGTAGTTGTTTCCCCATGGAGGCGTGACGCTCGGGTTGGTCGCGTATCCCCAGCTGCCTGAGAGAGTAATGACCATAGCGACATCCGTCGACCCGCCACGTAGGCGCTTGTCTTCCGTATATACTCGCGCGACTGTTCCAGGTCGTGTACGAAGGAAGTTCATAGAAAGGTCGGTCCACAGCGAAGCAGGGGAGATCTTGTTGCTGAGTGCATCCTCAAGCCCATGCAGAAGTCCTGCCGCTACATGATTAAGTGTCCCCATACTCGCCGCACTCGCGTAGTTGATGATGATGTTCGCACTGCCCGCAGGCCTGCAGTCCGATGAGCAGCTGGCGGTGGTCTCACCAGCCTCACAGATACCATTGCCACAGACCGGGCCAGAAGAACCGACGGTGACGGTCACGCTCTTGGTAACGCTCTGCGCCATATTGATACACGTCAACGTATAGGTCGTCGTGTTGGTAGGAGAGACGGTGACGCTACCTGAGGTGTTACCGCCGGTGGAAAAGCCATTGCCGGTACAACCAGTGGTATTGGTGGAAGTCCAGGTCAGGGTGGAGTTGCCCGATGCGGTGATCGAAGTCGGATTAGCGCTGAAGGTTGCCGTCGGATCAACGGCAGTCGAGATCTTATTTACCTTCTGCAACTGCCATGCCGGTGTGGCACAGGTGGTATTGCTGCAGCCACACTTCCAGACACTGCTGACCTGTTGGCAGGTATAGCCCACATAAAAGCGCTCACTGTTACCTGCTGCCATGGGTACCGATGCGTTGGCTTGCCCTTTATACCACACACCATCCAGTGCATTACTGCTCGTGAAGTTGATCTTCTGCCATGCACTACCGGTCCAGTAGTAACCTTCCTTGTACACATACAGGGCAGTGTCGCCATTGCCCACCGTAATACTGGCACTGGTGTCAGTACAGGATGTGGTTTTGACTAAGAGTTCCTTTGCCGAAGAAAAGGGGTTGTATGCGGCACCGTAACCGGTGGGGACGGCAACCGATGATGAATAACTGTCACTACAGGTGGAAGCAGCACGTGATATCGCCGGTATCACGACCGCAAGAGATAACACAAAAAGTATGAAGATCGAAAAAATGGACCGATAAGATAACATAATTAAGCAGTTCTAAATTTATTCAATAATGATTTCAGTATAGCATCGTACGGTGGGTACGTTACTGCAAAATAGTGTCGCTGTGGAAAAGTGCACACCTATCCCTTTATCACATACCTGAAGCGTAGTCGCTTTGCAGGGAGCGGAAGGTATGTGATAAAGGGATAGGACCGAAAAGTGAATTATCCCGTAGCGGCCTTCTCCAAGGCCTTGATGTCGAACTTCTTCATTTTGAGGAATGCTTCCGTTACGCGCGCCACGCTCTTTTCATCTTTGTCTTGCATCATTTCATCCATAACGGTAGGGACGATCTGCCAAGAGAGGCCGTATCGGTCTTTGAGCCAGCCGCATTGCTCTGCTTCAGGGACCGCTGAAAGCTTCTCCCAAAAGTAATCAATCTCCTCTTGTGTGTCGCAGTGCACAATAAAAGAAACGGACGGGTTGAATGTGAAAAGCGGACCGGCGCTGATCGCCATAAATGGCTGCCCGGACAATTCAAAGGAGACCACGTCACAGTCTCCCGAGGGCGTGTTGTGCAGCGTAGTTATATGGGTAATTTTTGAATCAGGAAACAGAGAAGTGTAAAACTCGGCAGCTTCTTTTGCCTCCTTGTCGAACCATAGATGCGGGGTAATCTTTTTCATAATTTATTTTATTACGAGGGTATACTATATATAGTATAAAAAATAATAAAAGATCATATGAAAAAATTCGTAGCAATATACATGGCCCCCATCGAAGAGATGCAAAAGATGATGAAAAACGCCACGCCGGAGCAACAAAAGCAGGGAATGGCCGACTGGCAGCGGTGGATGGACGCGCACAAAGCGGATCTGGCCGACACTGGCGCTCCGCTTGGCAAAAACAAGCGCGTCACCAAAGACGGCATCTCTGACGTGAGGAATGAGGTCAGCGGGTTCACGGTCGTTCAGGCACAGTCGCACGAAGCGGCCGCACAGCTCATGCAGGACAGTCCGCACTTTGCACTGCCTGGAGGGTACATCGAAGTATTGGAATGGGTCGAAATGCCAGGAATGTAAGTTTGTGATTCATGGTGACATGTAGAGCAAAGCATTTTTGTTGAACAATGGATAAAAACAAAAACCGCCCGCAGGAGCCGACGGCTTCCATTGGGCGATTGTAGAGGCGGAATGGGTTCGAATCATTCGCCAGTATTTATTTTGAGAAACATGACGTGATAAGGTCTGGGATCTTCTGGATCTGACCCCAAAAATTGGTAGGAAGCGCTAAATCCATGGCGCTTAAAATATTCTGGAGATTGAGTAGTGAGTTCTATTGCGCGGGCACTTTCATCGGAACGTATATCTTGGATAACTCTCCCCATGAGAAGGGAACCAATACCCTGTCTTTGTCTTTCCGGGGCAACGGTCACCCAAAACACAGCTTGGACATTCCAGTCCCTCAAAGTTGGGCCATGTCCGCAGAGGCCTACAACCTCTCCGTCTGATACGGCGAGCGTGTATGCTGGGGCAGTCGAAGAATAATGGAACATTGCCCGAAGATCTTTTTCCGCATCCTCGAGCAGTCTATAACCCCAAACAGTGACAATGAGCCGTAAAACATTCTCTACGTCATCTTCTTTCATAACCCTGATTTCAAGGTCACCCATTGGCCATCTCCTTCTTGCCTAAAATGACTTTATCATTTTATTTTAAAATGTCAAGTAGTGCTCCGTACTGACGAGCGGGCGCACATCATTAGTTAAGTACCCAGATCGAATAATTAAGATACGCAGCGAAGCTCACCCAGAGAATGTACGGCACCAGGAGCCACATTGCCGGTTTCGAGATTTTGTAAAATAGGATCATGGTCCACACGATAGCAAGCCACAAGGCTGCGATATTCACGAGTGCCCAAAAAGGACTATGCAAACCAAAGAAAACGATTGACCACATTGCGTTGAGAATAAGTTGAATACCAAAAAGAGAAAGGGCTTTCCGCACATCCTTCCGCTCCCAACCGTGTTTCCATACAAAAAACGCGGCAATACCCATCAGGGCGTAGAGTGTCGTCCAAACCGGACCGAAGACCCAGCTTGGCGGATTGAGAGCGGGCTTTATGAGTGTCGCATACCAGGTGGGGATCGCTTCAGTCGTAAATATCGCCCCGATAATACCGGCAAGTTCGGAGATGACGATGGCAATGATGAGTTTGAAAAAGAGAGCAAGCTTCATATGAATATGATAACACGGTATACTTACTCTATAACCTTCCATGTCCACTCTTTTACCCGTCCAACCTTTTCAAGAAACAGTAAACGCCGGCATGTGCGGTCCGGCGAGTTTAAAGATGGTGCTTGCGTACTGGGGCGTGGACAAAACCGAAGAAGAGCTGGCACAACTCTGTGGCACTGACCGTGATCTGGGAACGACCGACGAAGGGATCAAAAAGGCAGTAGAGCAACTCGGCTTTACGGCTGAAATTCACAACAACAGTTCATTTGACGACATTCACGCGTGGCTCGATAAAAAGATACCCGTGATCGTCAACTGGTTTACACGAGGAAGGACTGACTATGACGAATCAGAAGTTCCCGATGGCCACCTCTCGGTCGTGGTTGGGCTTGATGGGGAAAATATATATATGCAAGATCCCGAGATAGGGAAGTTGCGCACTCTTGATCGCGATGACTTCATGCGTGTGTGGTTTGATTTCAAACCGGCATACATCACCTCATGGGACGACCTCATCATCCGGCAGTTGATCGCGGTGTATAAGTAAAGAAAAGCCGCCCCCCAAGAAAGTAACATGCATTCTTTATACACCCCACACGTATGGTGCAATGAGTGGGATTGACGAGCTGAGTATGGGGAATGTGAGGAAAAGGAATAGCGCGGTGATGGCGTAAAAGAAAATGTTTGCCACGTGCGAACGGGATCCGAACTTAAGCGCTGAACCAAAAGCTTTGTTCGGTATGAATGGTATGCCGTGTATATTGACGCCCGCGTATATTTCATCCAGGACGAGGTGGCTCAAAAATCCAAGACCAATGGCTATGCCAAACAGCGTTGCGTGAAGGCTATCAAAGCCGGCGGTATGTGCAAGATACACCGTGCCGAGCGAGGCGACCAAGAGTGCCGGAATAGAATGTATCATTCCGCGATGGCGAGTAAGGTGTTTGACGATGCCGCCGATGATAAACCAAAAGAACACGAGCGTGGCAAGCGGGATGAGGATCAGTTGGTTGGAATCTGTCGTAACAAGAAACGTACGATGTATGACCATTGCCAAGACAACGAGTGTCGCGGTGCCAAATGCCAAGTAAAACGGCATACTTGTGTCACTGTCGATGTCTGGGAGTGCTGATCCCACAAGCACCAGTCCGCACACGCTTGCGAGCGTGGGTATATCGGTGACCGGCGTAAATGCCGAAAGCGCCGCAACACTCGTTGCCGCGGTTGCGCCTCCCACCGCCACGTGTCCTCTGAAACTCGCCATAGTATCGTATAGCTATAGTATAACGTTTTGAGAAGGACTGAAAGAAA